>JBCCZH010000280.1:0-4704 GCA_039188075.1 Pseudomonadota bacterium | reverse complement strand
GACCCTCACATTCAAACCAGAAGGGACCGACCGGTTCGGGCGCACGCGGGCACATGTCTATCTCGATGGCACCCATATTGGCTGGTTATTGGCTAAGGATGGCCTGTCCAAACCCTGGTTGACCGAAACGGTGAAGCCCACCTGGTGCGATTGACTCGGTGCCCCCGCCTAAGCCCTGTATTTAAATGAAAAATTCGCAACTTGCGAAAGCGGCCCGGGCTTTGCTTGTATGGTGAACATGCGCGCGCACGAGTCTCAATTCCATCCAGGCCGGACCTGGTTCTTCACGCTGAACCTGGCGGACAGGAAGAGTACGTTGCTGACCAAGCATGCCAATCTCCTGGCCGAGAGCTCGCGGGATGTTGAGGGGCTTTACCCGTTTGAAGCCATCGCGGTCGTGATCCTGCCCAATCACATGCATCTGATCTGGACCTTGCCGGAAGACGATCTCGATTATGCGCGCCGGATCTCGTACCTTCAGTCCGGCTTCACCAAGCGCATACTCGACAATGGGGTTCTGCCTGAAAAACAGCGCAGCGCCGCCCTGTGGCAACAAAGATACTGGGATTACAAGATCCGGGATCTGGTCGATCTGGAGCGCCACATTGGCTACCTGCATGGCAATCCAGTCAAGCATGGTCTGGTCAGTCACCCCGATAAGTGGCGCTATTCCACCTGGCACAGATTCCGCGAAGACGGCTTCCTGTTATGGACGAACAAATCCATGGGCAGCGCCGGCGAGCCTTGAGACTCAATTCCGGATACAATCCACAAAGCGCCGCGACGGCAGGTCGATCCGGCGCTTTTATTTTGTCCGGGTCTTGGCCTAGAATGCGTTTATCCCATCAATTTGAAATGAAGAATCGACGCTATGCCTGCTATCTCAATGACCCCGCAAGAAGTCTCCGACTATATCGCCCAGGCAGGCCGCGATGCCTGGGTGGTTCCCGACGTGCCGGCTGACACGCCGCGCCGCGCGATTAAAAAAGTCGGCGTGATCGGGGCGGGAACCATGGGCGGCGGCATCTCGATGAATTTTGCCACGGCCGGCATCCCTGTCACCATTCTGGAACGCCAGCAGGACACGCTTGATCGTGGCCTCGGAGTTGTCCGCGGTCATTATCAACGCAGCGCCGATAAAGGCCGCTTCCCGGTCGAGGAAGTCGATGAACGGATGGCCCGTCTCAACGGCACGCTGACCATGGAAGATTTCGCAGATTGCGATCTGATCATCGAGGCAGTGTTCGAGGATATGGACCTGAAAAAGCAGATCTTCACCGATCTCGATCGCATCGCCAAACCGGGCGCCATTCTGGCGACCAATACATCCGCGCTTGATATTGACGAAATTGCCAGCGTCACCAGCCGCCCACAGGACGTGATAGGTCTGCACTTCTTCTCGCCCGCCAATGTCATGAAACTGCTCGAGATCGTCCGTGCTGATCACACTGCTGATGATGTCATCGCCACCAGCATGGACCTTGCCAGGACGATCAACAAGATCGCGACCCTGGTGGGCGTCTGTCCAGGATTTGTCGGCAACCGCATTCTGTTCGCGCGTCAGGCTCAGGCTCAGAAACTGGTCAATCAAGGCGCCATGCCGTGGGATGTGGATGCGGCGCTGAACGCATTTGGCTTCCGCATGGGTCCGTATCAAATGTCCGATCTGGCCGGGCTCGACATTGGCTGGAAGAAAGGCGCGACCACCGCCAATCCGATCCGCGACGCGCTGTGCGAGCTCGACCGCCGCGGTCAGAAGACAGGCGCCGGCTATTACGACTATGACGAGAATCGCCGCCCGATCCCGTCTGACGTGACGGCCAGGATCATTGCCGACATTACCGGTGTCGAAGCCGGACAAGCGCCAGGTCAGGATGAGATCATCGCCACCTGTATCTATCCGATGATCAATGAAGGCCTGAAAATCCTCGAAGAGAAAAAGGCGCAGCGCGCTTCCGACATCGATATTGTCTGGCTGAACGGCTATGGCTGGCCCGCCGATAAAGGCGGACCGATGCTATATGGCGACATGATGGGCGCCGAAGCCGTGCTGGCCACGATGGAGAAGCTTGGCGTCGATGATGATCGGTTCGCCCCGTGCGACACCCTGAAGCGTCTCGCGGCAGATGGCGGGCGCTTCATCGACGTCCAGCCCGGCTGATGACAAACACGTCGACCGCTTTCCCCGGGACTTATGACTATGTCATTGCCGGGGCCGGGTCGGCGGGATGCGTGATCGCCAATCGGCTGTCTGCCGATCCTTCAAAGAACGTGCTGCTGCTTGAAGCGGGCGGACGCGATAACTGGATCTGGTTTCACATCCCGGTCGGCTATCTGTTTGCCATCGGCAATCCCCGCTCGGACTGGATGTTCGAAACCACGCCGCAAGCCGGATTGAATGGACGCGCCCTCAATTATCCGCGCGGCAAGGTGCTTGGCGGATCATCGGCCATCAATGCGATGATCACGATGCGCGGCCAGGCCGCTGATTATGATGGTTGGCAGGCCATGGGGCTTGATGGCTGGGGCTGGCAAGATGTCCTGCCCGTGTTTCGCGACCTCGAAGACCATTTTCTCGGCGAAAGTGCCGCGCATGGCACGGGCGGTAATTGGCGTGTCGAACCGCCGCGCGTTCGCTGGCAAATCCTCGACGCGATCCATGCGGCAGCGGTCGAAATGGGGGTGCCTGCGACTGCGGATTTCAATACCGGTGACAATGAAGGCGCGGGCTATTTTCACGTCAATCAGAAAGCCGGGCGTCGCTGGTCCGCCGCGCGCGGCTTTTTGAAGCCGGTGGCCAAGCGCCCAAACCTGCGGGTTGAAACCGGGGCAATGATCGACACGGTTATGCTGGATGGAAAGCGCGCGACCGGCCTGATTTTCGAAAAGAACGGACAGCGATATTCGGTCAAAGCCGAAGCCGAGACTATTCTCAGCGCCGGATCGATTGGCAGCCCACAAATTCTGCAACGTTCAGGCATTGGACCGGCGGCCACATTGAAAGCGGAGGGTGTCGAACCGATCCACGCGCTCGACGGCGTCGGCGCCAATTTGCAGGACCATTTGCAACAGCGCGCCATCTACAAAGTGTCCAACACCGTCACCTTGAACCAGACCTATTATTCGCTGTTCGGTAAAGCCGGGATGGGACTGGATTATCTCTTCCGCCGGCGTGGCCCCCTGACTATGGCGCCGTCGCAACTGGGCATCTTTACGCGCTCTTCCAGCGACCATTCGCGCGCCAATATCCAGTTTCATGTCCAACCGCTTTCGCTCGACAAGTTTGGCGAGCCGCTGCATCGCTTTCCGGCGGTCACGGTCGCCGCGTGCAATTTGCGGCCGACCTCGCGCGGCAGCTTGCGGATCAGCGGGCCGGCCGTTGATGCGCCGCCAATCATTGATCCAAATTATCTCGACACCGAGGAAGACCGGCGCGTTGCGGCAGACGCAATCCGTGTGACCCGCAAGCTGATGCAGCAATCCGCCTTGTCAGCCTTTGCGCCACATGAATATCTTCCCGGCAGTTCGGTCGAGGATGCCGATCTCGCCCAGGCCGCTGGCGACATAGGAACGACGATCTTCCATCCGGTCGGGACCGCAAAAATGGGCGTCGACAGCGATCCTATGGCGGTTGTGAATGACAGGCTTCAAGTCAGAGGGATCCGCGATCTACGCGTCATTGACGCATCGATCATGCCGACCATCACGTCCGGCAATACGAACACTCCGACCATTATGATCGCGGCCAAAGGCGCGGATATGATCGCCCGCGCCTGATCCCCCCTATTCCGTGAGACTGTCTATCTCTTCATTGATCAAAACGGGTTCGCCAAAGCCGAGATCCGCGAGACGCGACAATTGCGTCTCGGCATCGCCCACGATGATGTAATTCATCGCATCTGGGCGAATATTGTCGGCCGCGAGCGCCTGCATATCCTCAACCGTCAGGGCTTCGACTTTCTCAATCTGCCGGGCGACATAATCGTATGGCAGGTCATAGTCCGCAATGTCTGACAGCACGTTGAGTTTGGCGCCCAGCGATTCAAAGCGGCGCGCCTGACTTTTGGTGAAAAAGCTCTGCGTCACGTCCAGATCGTTCTGCGTATAGGTGGCGGCATAGTCACGCATGATATCGCGCACCAGGCTTGCCGCTTCCAGTGTCACGTTCGACCGCACGCCGCTGAAAATACCGAACGTGCCGACTTGATCCGTGCCGCTGAAGCTGGACCCGATGCCATAAGTATAGCCCTTGCCCTCGCGCAACTCCTGCGTCAGGCGCGAGGCGAAGCCGCCGCCGCCCAATCGGTAATTCATCACGCCGTTGACATCATATTGCGCATCCGTCCGCTTCAAGGCCGGATAGCCAAATCGGAAAACAGATTGCGACGCGCCGGGCACGTCATAGAAATACACTTTTGAGCCAGTCGGCGTGACCGCTTGCTCCGGCGCCGGCAAGGTGACATCAACCGGCTGCCATTGCTCCGTCAGCCCGTCCAAGGCCGCCAGGACGTCCGCTTCGTCAACACTACCGACGATGCGAAGACTGCTCAGCTGCGGTGTCAGATAGTTCTGTTTCCAGGCCTGCAAATCTTCAATGGTGATGGTTTCGAGATTACGCTCGCTGCCCAAAGGGCTCATCGAACGCATGCTGCCAGGTCCATAGGTCACCCAGTTGAAGGCGCGCCCCGCGATCGTATTGGGCTG
>JBCCZH010000279.1:0-4718 GCA_039188075.1 Pseudomonadota bacterium | reverse complement strand
GTTTCGCTTAAACGGCGAATGTCGGTTCATTTTGGGGCTGTGTTCAACGCTCAGGCGAAACTCGGCACGGAACCTGCTTCTTTCTAGGCGAACTGTTTGGGAGTCCTTGGATGACCGTATCAACTCGGAACACACTTCTGGTCGGCGCCGGCCTGCTTTCTGTCGCAATTCTGGGCGGCATGGCCTATGCGGGCGGCGGATCTGGCGGCCAGAGTCCTTGTAGTGGCGGCGGATGTACGCATGGCCCGGCTGTCATCCCCGGCGCCGGCATGGGCGGCTCGACAATGGGCCATGGCGGCGGTTATGGCGGCCAGGGTGGACATTGCTGTAAAGGTCCAAAAGGCCCCAGCGTCCATATTCCCGGCGTTAACGTCTCCGGCCCGAACGTGATGATCCATGGCTCCAACGTCTCAGTCCACCAGGGCAGCATTGTTACGCATACACAAAGCTATCTGAACACGCATGTTTCCAGCAGCGGCGAAAGCGGTGTCTTTGTTGCTGGCGGTGGCGGCTATTATAGCGCGCAAGGCGTCGCCCCGACCGCGATTAATGAGCTGAACGTCACGGGCGGCGAAGAGACCTATCTGGAAACCATCACCGAACAGGTCCCATCAACGGAAGAGTTCTGTGAAGACGAGTTCGTGATTTCCAAGACCGTCCGCCCGCTGCAGGCCGTCTGTATTGACGATAAGGGTGTGCCGCATCCGGCATCGCAAGTTAATGCCAGCGATCGCGTGCCCACCGGTTATCATGGCGAATTGTATCGCTGCATGGCCGGCACCAGCATGCAGGTGACGCTTGGCCATGTCGAAGGCGGCAAAGCCAGCTTTACGCATGGCGAAACCTTCGCTTGCCGCAAAGGCGAAGCTTTGATCCATAAAAGCGGTGGCGAGCTGAGCTGTGCGCCGCAAGCGCCGGCGCGGTCCTGTAATGAACGGTCATTGCTGCGACGTCACGGCCCGGGCATTAAACTGGTAGAAGCACGGACCAAGAAAAAGGTCTGCGTGCCGCGCACCCGTACGGTGATGAAGACGGTCGAACGACAGGTTGAGCGCACGCGCGCGACTGCTGCCCAATCGATGGTCTTCGATGGCGGTGTCGGGCAAGGCGTCCAATAAGCTGAAAACCATCTGAACAAATCGAAGCAGGCTTGCTTGCTGGCTGGATGATGTGTGGGTGTTGCGGTGATGCCGCGACACTTCACGTTTCTTGTTTTTCTGTAATTGTGATCTTGTCAGAGCATCGAACTCAACTACTCCTCTAGTTCCAACCCTCCGCAAAGAGAGGGCCCCCAGAAACATAATTTCTAAATACTAATCGGGAGACGTGAGTTGAAAAAACACACACGAACCACTTTTGGCTTGAAGGCAGGCTTGTCTTTGAGTGTTGGTCTGACCGCATTGATTGCGGGCAGCGGCTTAACCGCCATGGCGCAGGAAGAAGGCGACGAAGAAGCCAAGCGCCTGAACACGGTTACAATTACCGCAACCAAGCGCGAACAAACCCTGCAAGATGTGCCGGTCGCTGTTTCCGTCGTTGATGACAGCGTGATCGAGAAAGCCGAGATCCAGGATCTTGGTGATCTGCAATCGCTGGTTCCATCGCTGACGGTTGGTCAGCTGCAATCATCCGCAAACACAAATTTTATCATTCGTGGATTTGGTAATGGCGCCAACAATGCCGGTATCGAACCGTCAGTTGGTGTCTTCATTGATGGCGTCTACCGGTCGCGCTCCGCAGCGCAGATTTCGGATCTACCAAATCTTCAGCGCGTCGAAGTTCTGCGCGGACCTCAGTCGACCCTGTTCGGCAAGAACGCCTCGGCTGGTGTGATCTCGATCGTGACACGCGGCCCACAATTTGAGCAAAGCGGATCGGTCGAAGCCGGCATTGGTAATTTCAATGCCTATCGCCTGAAAGGTGACATTACCGGACCGCTCTCTGATACGGTCGCTTACAGCCTGTCCGGTAACTATAACAAGCGCGATGGCTATGCGGATGACCTGGCAACAGGTTCGGATGTCAACCAGCGCGATCGCTGGGGTATCCGCGGTCAGCTCTTGTTTGAACCGAATGAGGATCTGTCATTCCGGGTCATCGGTGATTATGACGAGATTGACGAGATCTGCTGTGTTGCCGGCAACCTGGTCAATGGTCCAACCGGTGCCGCAATCGGATTGCTGGGCGGTCAGATCGATGCGGAAAACCCATTCTCTTATGAGGTTTTCAACAATTTTGACTCAACCAATGAGATCGAAAATTCTGGCATCTCGCTGCAAGCGGATTATGCGCTACCATTCGCAGACCTGACCAGTATCACGTCTTTCCGTACAGTCGATTCCGTGACGGATCAGGACTCCGACTTCACCAGCGCAGATCTGGTCGAACGCAACCTGTCCGAAACCAATATCGAAACGTTCACCCAGGAAGTTCGCCTGACCTCGAACAATCCGGACGCGCAGTTCGACTGGATGGTTGGCGCGTTCTTCTTTGATGAGCAGGTCGAGGTCTCGAACGAATTCTTCTATGGCGCGGACTTCCGGGCTTATGCAGATATTCTTGCGGGTGACCCGGCAGCGCTGGCGGGCACGGAACTCTTCGCGGGTGTCCCAGTCGGCACGTTCGGCGCCCAGGGACAGGGCCCGACAGAAGAGTTCGGTCAGGACAACACATCCTGGTCCCTGTTCGGTACCGTCGACTTTTACGTCACGGATCGGCTGACCGCCACGGTCGGTGTCAACTATACGGAAGACGAGAAAGACGCCTTTGGTCGCGCGACGAATACGGACGTGCTTTCAGCACTCGATCTGACACAGTTGGGCTATACCGCTGTTCTGGCTTCGCTGCTCGGCGATGTCGGGGTTGATATCACCAACCCGGCATCCGTGGGTCCATTTGTTCAGGCCAATCCAGCCCTGTACGGCCAGTTGCAGGCCGGTGCTGCGGCCGCGGCACAAGACCCAACGCTGAACCCGTTTGCGGCTCTGGCGCCGCTGCAATTCCTGCCACCATTCCTGAACTTCCCGAATGCGGTGGAAAGCGGCAGCTCGTCTGACAGCAATACCAGCTACACGCTGCGACTGGCGTATGATCTAACAGATAATATCAACGTCTATGGGTCTTACGCGACTGGTTTCAAGGCGACGTCCTGGAACCTCTCACGCGACAGCCGTCCATTCCCGGCTGACTTTACGCCTGGATCAAACATTATTGATCCGGTGACGGGTCAGGTGGTTGTGACGGCGCCGTCTTCGAATATTCAGGATGCTGGTCTGGCGACGACCAACCTGATCGCGGGTACGCGGTTCGCGGGACCAGAAGAAGCGGAAGTGTTTGAACTGGGTGTCAAAGGCTCGTTCAGCAACTTTGCCTTCAACCTCGCGGTCTTTGACCAGATCATTGAAGGCTTCCAGTCTAACGTCTTCACCGGTACGGGCTTCCAGCTCCTGAATGCGGGTGAGCAGTCGACTCAGGGGATCGAGTTTGATGCCACCTGGAACCCAACAGACGCGTTGACGATCACCTTTGCGACGACCTTGCTTGATCCGGTCTATGACAGCTTCCCGGATTCCGCGAGTGGTGACCTGTCTGGACAGACTCCGTCAGGCATTCCTGAAACCTCGACGTCGCTTGGTTTCAATTATGACTTCACCGTCGCCAATTGGGACAGCTTCATTCGGGCCGACTGGCAATATGCCAGCAATACCGACTTCTTCGATGATGCCGCCAACCAGGCGTTGCTGGAATCCGTCGGCTATACGCGCGAGGTCAATAATGTGAACGCCTCGCTCGGTTTCATCTCCGAGAATGGGCTGGGCGTGACCTTCTGGTCACGGAACCTGTTCGATGATGAGCGGATCACGACGGCTTTCCCATCTGTGGCTCAGGCCGGGTCCCTGTCAGGCTACCCAAGCCAGCCACGCACTTATGGTGTGACCGTGCGCAAGACCTTCTAGGTCATTGCTCATCCAATTCAGAAAGCCCGCGCCGAATGGCGCGGGCTTTTTTAGTTTTCAGTCCGAGCATGAAGCGGTCTAGTCGCGGTCTCGCATCAGCCAGGCCGCGATCAGGAACATGACCAGTTCAAATCCGGCAAATTGCCAGTTAGAGGCGAGGGCCGTGTCGCCATACATGAATGAAGCTGCCCGTCCGACCACATAACCGCCCATGTAGAAGGCGACGAAACACAGGGCGGGGAAGGCAAATATCTTGCGCGCGCTGCCCAGGGCGCACAGCGCCGCCGCGCCAAGGCTGACGCCGCCATAAATGCCGCGCATCTCGAACACGCCCGACGTGCCGCCAATTGTGACGCCGAGGCGCGCCGTCATGCCTTCAGGATCGGTGATCGACCAAAGTCCAAACGCTGTGAACATCAGCGTGGTCAGAATAAGAAATATACGTGTCATCATGGGTCCGACCTAGTCCGGGCGTCTCACATGTCGAGGCTTCCCTGTGCAGTAAGCGGGATTTTACTTGCCAGATTGTGGGGCTTGGGAGACAAGCGCGCTCGATGCCGCCTACGTCGAATCTGCGGCGAAAGTAGAAGGAAATTCCATGCCATTTGATATCCCGCGTCACGATTGGACCAAGGCCGATATACACGAGCTCTACACCCAACCTCTGGACGCGCTGGTGGGGCGGGCGCTTGAGGTCAAACGGGCCAATTGGACAGATGGAAAGCTGCAAAAAAGCCAGCTTCTGTCGATCAAGACGGGCGG
>JBCCZH010000278.1:0-4735 GCA_039188075.1 Pseudomonadota bacterium | reverse complement strand
GTTGATCTCATAACGCCCGGTTGCCATGCCGACAAACCGCTCTTGCGGCGTTTGCAGATAGTTGAACGGGCTGAAGTTGAAGCGAGAGCAACGTGGGCCTGTCGTGCCATCATTCAGGAATTGAATGGTGCCACCTGGCAGGTCTAGAGCCGTCGGAATTGAAGTTGTCGACCCAACCCCGGTTGATGCAAGTGTCGCATTTGGCGCGTCGCAATTTGCGTCCGGGCTTGCAGGTGCGCCACCTTCATTCGGTCCGTTTGCGGTTGAAACACCGAACTCCGAATAGTCACGGTCACCGAGAAGGACACCTTTACGATCCGTATAATCGACTGCCAGAGCCACATTACCGCGGCCATCATCGAGGTTAGACCCGATCAAGGCTGAAATGCTGTAGACTTCTGAATCGCCCCAAAGCTCGCCATCGCCTTCCTCTGAGAAGCGATACTTGGAATTGACTTCAACGCCTTCGAAATCGTCTTTCAGGATAAAGTTCACGGCACCCGCCATGGCATCGGAACCGTAAACGGCGGACGCACCGCCGGTGACGACGTCAATGCGCTCAAGCATGGTCACCGGAATCGCCGAGACATCGACTTCGCCGCCAACATCGAATGGCACCATACGTTTTCCGTCGACCAGAACCAGAGTCCGGTTCGCATCGAGGCCACGCAAATCGACCGTGGTCGCACCCGCCGTGCCATTATTGACGTTCTGGTTGTCGCCAGGCAGTGCAATCGGAAGATCGCGGAACAGACGCTCGACTTCGACCGTTTGCGTTAGCGCGAACTCTTCTTGTCCGACCGTTGTAATCGGGCTTGAGGACACAATCCCCGGGGCTTGAATCCGCGTACCCGTGATGATGACCGTGCTTTGTCGCAGATCATCATCGCTTGTCGCGGAGTCTGCTGTTTCGGCATCTGTTTCCTGTGCCATTGCCGGTATGGCACACAGACCGACCATGGCACCAGCAATCACCGATGATGCAAGCAGCCGGCTTTTTATTGTATTCCCTGTCACAGTGGGACCTCCGTACTTTAGTGAATTTAGCTTAGTTTCTACAAGCAACTCGGATTATTCGTGTCCGAGAATGCGCGACGCTATGCGAGTGTTCACATTTTCGTCAATGTCCTCAAAAATTCGGAGATCCGAATACTATTTACATGTGTCAATCAGGTCTCACATTACCTGTGATTGTACGGAATCATTGGATTTTTTCTTGGCAATATTACAATTTTATAATGTTTTTCGGCGCCGTTTTGATCACGGAAAAGTTGATTTGACTTTTGAATTCCGACTTTCGTTCGATCGAAAATTGCGGGTCAGGCTACACCGGGAACGAAACATCAGAACGATGGGTCCCGGCAGTCGGGGCCAGAGGCGGAATCCGGTCATCGCATATTGCGGGCGAAAATAATGGGCCGGAGCATTGCTCCGGCCCATCCTTGATGCCTTGAGACAGGCATTGAACTCGTCCGCATAAAATGGGTCCTCGGGGTAAGAGACCTGCGGACGAGAGGGGCGTTCAAGCCCTAATACAGGTTGCGTCGGTCGCGACGGTCTTCGCGGCGATCCTGTATATTCTCAAGGCGATCAACTCGATCTTCGAGCCGGTCAAGCGGACCATTATTGACAGCCCGGTCACGGCGATCCTCGCGCCGATCAATCTTGTTCTCACGCCGGTCAATGCGATCCTCGACATAGTCTAGTCGCGAACCTTGCTTGATCACCCCGCGCCGCTCGAGGCGGTCAAGGCGATTATCGAAACGTTCAAACCGTTCCGCTGGACCCGCCAGGGCGACCGGGGCAGCTGTGGTGGCGGCCAGAGAGGTGGCCAATGCAATCGTAGCAATTTTCAACATGCGATCCTCCGTTTTTTTGTTCGCATGCAGGTTGAAACGCGACAATAAACACATTCCGTCGAAAAAAGTTGAATAAATTCAAGTATGAATAGACATTCAGATTCCTCCTTCCCGGCCGGGCTCTCCTACTTGAGGGATGCCTGATTTTGACCCATAGCTTGTCGGAAGCTTTTCTCGGGGAGGATCGGATGAGATCAACACAATGGATCATGCCGCTTGGTGCCCCGCTTTTCGTATGGGCCTGCTCCGCCAATCCAACGCTTACCACGGACCCGGAACCGCCGACCTGGGTCTCCATATTTGATGGCGAAACTCTGAATGGCTGGTCGCCAAAAATTGTCGGGCAGCCGCTTGGCTCCGACACGGCTGATCTGTTTCGCGTCGAAGACGGTGCGATCGTGGTGTCCTATGACAATGATGCAGATTTTGCCGGCGCCTTCGGACATCTCTTTTTCGCAGAGGATCTGTCAGATTATCGCTTGCGATTCGAATACCGGTTCTTTGGCGAGCAGGCGACCGGCGGCCCTGGCTGGGCGTTTATGAATAGCGGTGTCATGGTTCATGCCCAGGCGCCGGAAACGATGCGACAGGATCAGGCCTTTCCGGTCTCGGTTGAGGCCCAATTGCTGGGCACACGCAGCCGCGACTCATCGCGAACAACGGCCAATATCTGCACCCCCGGAACGCATATTTTCCGGCAAGACGAGATGATCACGCAGCATTGTATCAACTCAGAGACGCGCGCCGCGATGGCCGGCGAATGGGTGAGCTTTGAAATCGAGGTTCGGGGCGGCAACATGATGCAATTGCAGATCGCAGGCGCGGACGCGTTCCGGCTTGAAACGCCGGTCTATGATCCCGATGATGGCGATGCCGCGAGACTCGGTCTGTCCGGCGCGGTCACGCATGGCCATTTCGCCCTGCAGGCCGAGAGCCACCCGGTGGCGTTTCGCAATATCGAGTTGATGCGGCTAAGCCCGTCCGGCTGAACCGCTAGGCAACCAATTCGACGCGATAGCTTTCAATCACTGTATTGGCGAGCAGCTTCTCGCACATATCCTTGACCCGGGCTTCGGCGTCGGCTTCCGACACACCTTCAAGATCAAGTTCGATCACCTTGCCAATGCGCGCGCCGGAGACTTCGTCAAATCCCATTCGGCCGAGCGAGTCGGCGACCGCCTTGCCTTGCGGGTCGAGGACACCAGGTTTCAGGCCAACATGAACAATCGCTTTCATGGGAATCGCGCTCCGATCTCTTGAGTCGCGCTCCGTCTAGCGCAAACCGCCTCCTATCGGAAGACCAGATAGGCGATCAATGCAGCGAGTCCCAATGTCCCGACCAGAGCGAAGGGAATCATCTGCATGCGCTTCATCATGCCGATCTGCTTCTTGAACGTCGCGCGGTCATTGACGTTCGGAAAATCCGTGTCCGGCACCGGCTTGTCGAGGAATGCACAAAGGGGCTCCCAGCCCTCTTTCGGATGAAAGACCAGAAGCCGGTCGACCGGAACCGCAGCTTTCACGTCTGCCTCATGCTGTTCAAAGACTTTTCGGGTGGCCTCTTTGTCCTCGAACTGCCCGCCAAAGACCCGGTCCCAGATGGCGCCATAAGTCATTTCCTTGATCTTGCGGACCTTGGGGATGAGCAGCATCCAGCCCGGAATATCCCGGCTGACCGGGTAAATGGTCTCGCTGGCACTGTCATACCAGCTGTCAAAGCTGCGCGTGGTCAGAATGATCCTGGCGTCCGGATAATGCGCCGCGAGTTCACGCCAATAGCCTGAAGACGGAAAGTCCACACTCGCCTCAAAACCCTCGAACACGGCATCCCAATCGGGCGTCGCACCTTGCGAGATGGCGTGCCAGGCATCCAGCTGCGCACTGTTCGGCATCACTTCATACATGTGATGGCACTTGTCATAGCCGAGCTGTTCAAGCGCCGCCTTCATGGACAGCGTCCCGGTGCGCCCGAAGCCGGCGCCAATCACTTTCAAGGCCATGTCTCTCTCCCCTCGGGAGAAAGCTACTTGGCCGCCGGGTTAAAGTCCACAATATCAGCGCCCTGGGCGCTTTCCTTGATAATGCCGAGCCGCCGCGCGACCTCGGCATAGGCCTCGGTCACACCGCCCAGATCACGGCGGAACCGGTCCTTGTCGAGCTTCTCATTGGTCTCCAGATCCCAGAGACGGCAACTGTCGGGGCTGATCTCATCAGCCAGAATCACGCGCTGCATGTCATTCTCGAAAAAGCGGCCAAATTCCAGCTTGAAATCGACCAGCTTGATGCCGACCCCGGCAAACATGCCCGACATGAAATCATTAACCCGCAAAGACAGCGCGATCAGCTCATCCATTTCGTGCGGCTGGGCCCAGCCAAAGGCCGCAATATGCTCTTCCGCGACCAGTGGATCGCCCAATTCATCATTCTTCAGGCAAAACTCGACAATCGCCCGCGGCAATTGCGTGCCTTCAGCAATGCCGAGCCGTTTTGACATGGTCCCGGCCGCGACATTGCGGACAATCACTTCCAGCGGAATAATCTCCACTTTCTTGATCAATTGCTCGCGCATATTCAGGCGCTTGATGAAATGATTGGGGATGCCGACGCCGCCCAGGCGCGTCATCATGAATTCGGAAATGCGATTGTTCAGCACGCCTTTCCCGTCCAAAACCGCTTTCTTTTCAGCGTTGAAGGCAGTCGCATCATCCTTGAAATACTGGATCAACGTATTCGGCTCAGGCCCCTCATAGAGGATTTTCGCCTTGCCTTCGTAAATCATCCGCTTGCGTGACATCGCACTATCCCTCTGGCGAGCTTGCCGCGCGGGGCGACTCAACCGACCCGCGCAATAAGGCGCCCCCTTACGCCAAACGGGC
>JBCCZH010000277.1:0-4744 GCA_039188075.1 Pseudomonadota bacterium | reverse complement strand
CTTCGATCCCGAACACCGCATCATCAACCGTGGCTTTGCCAGCGGCCTTGCCTTCAAGTGTTTTGACGGAGAGTTCCATTATTCAGCACCCTCTTTCAGAAGTTTCTTCAGGAGGTCCTGGTCGACTTTCGCGCGAGGCTGACCGCCCGCCAGAATGTCTTTGGCCTGACCGACCCAGTCTTCGCTGGCAGCGTCTTCGGCCACACCGAGCTCTCCGAGCAGCGCGGTGCGCTCATCATCCGCCATGGCGACGAAAGCAGACAGGGTCCCGAGACCCTTCTCTTTCAAATTCTCTTCAGTCTTTGGACCAATGCCATCGACGAGAACGATATTGTCAGCCGCAGTGCCTTCAATTTTCACATCAGCGGCCGGTGCGTCACCTTTTGCTGGTGCCTTGAAAGACCCTTCAGCAGGGGCGTCCGCGTGGATCGCCTTTTTCACGGCGTCGCGAACCTCGACATAAGAGCCTTCCGCACCCGGGATTGCGCCTTTGACGAGCAGCAGACCGCGCTCAACATCGGTGCGCACGATTTCCAGGTTCTGAACCGTTTTGCGGGCAACGCCGTAATGACCGGCCATCTTCTTGCCTTTGAAGACCTTGCCTGGGTCCTGGCACTGCCCCGTCGAACCGTGCGAACGGTGAGAGATTGACACACCGTGTGAGGCGCGAAGACCCCCAAAGTTCCAGCGCTTCATCGCACCGGCAAAACCTTTACCGATGGAGACGCCAGCCACGTCGACTTTTTGACCCGGAACAAAATGGTCGGCCTGAACTTCAGCGCCGACCTCCGGCAGAGCGATGTCAGATTTGACACGGAACTCTGTGACTTTTGATTTTGGCGCGACACCGGCCTTGGCGAATTGCTCGCGCTGGGCTTTTGCCGTGCGCTTGGCCTTCTTGTCACCGGCCCCCATCACGACAGCTGTATAGCCATCGGTGCGCTGGACCTGGCCACCCTTCTTGGTGGTCACGTCGCGCATATCTTCGGTGCGCAGGCCAACAACCTGACAGCCATCAAGCGCCAATACCGTCACCGGGATGTGACGGCCTTCTTCACTAAAGACGCGTGTCATACCCAGTTTGCGGGCGAGCACGCCAGAACGTTGAGCTGGAAGCGCCATTAGCGTGCTCCCTCGAGCTTGATCTCAATGCCAACGCCGGCCGACAGATCGAGCTTCATCAGCGCGTCGACGGTTTGTGGGGTTGGGTCAACAATGTCGAGAATACGCTTGTGCGTACGGATCTCGAATTGCTCACGAGACTTCTTGTTCACGTGCGGCGAACGGTTGACTGTGAAGCGCTCTTTACGGGTCGGAAGCGGGATCGGGCCACGTACTTCCGCGCCGGTGCGCTTGGCAGTCGAAACGATTTCGCGCGCTGACAAATCGAGCGCCCGGTGATCGAAGGCTTTAAGCCGGATCCTGATATTCTGTTTTTCCATCCTGCGATGTCCATTCACGATAAAACCACACATCCGGGCAGCACTCTTGGGGTGGAGCGCCCAGATACGAGGAAAATCCAGTTGTTCGTTTCGGTTGCCAGCGTTTGCCTTCACGGCACTGCCTGACTTGCGAAGGGTGGCCTGTACGGGAATCAGAGGCCGACGTCAACAGGGGTGTGTGCAGATTTTGCCAGGGTGGCGAAACCGTCCTGGTTCAGCGTCCGCCACATCGCCTTGAGGTGGTGTCATCGCCATCCAGTCGACGGTCAATCTTGGTCAGACAGTCGCGGGTCTGATTTCCGATCGCAACCCCCGCATTCGACCGCTCTTTGATATCCACGATCGCGGCGCGCAGGTCAGATTCTATCTCCGCCTGCTCCCATCCATCGGACAGGTTTATCATGTACAGAATATTGAATCGTCCAGACGCGCTCAACGCGTCACGAGCCGGGCGTTCCAATTGTTTCACCAGCGAACGCAGCACCGCGGCATTGTCCGTTTCCCGCAACGCGTTGGCGACACGTTGCCCGGCCTGGATTCGCGTATCCCTGTCGGTCGAATTCAATCGCGCGACGAGATCATCGGCGGCCTTTTGCTCTGCGGTGCTGACCGAACCTGAGCCGGCAGAACTGGGCGCCGCTCCCAGCGAACGGGTTGGCGGAGCTGGTGATGCCGCAACGACGTCTGGACCGGCCGCGCCGGGCACACTGGGGCAAGATTGATCGCAGCTCTGGGCGCCAACCGAACTTGCGAACAGTGAATTGTCGGATTCCTGCAACTCGACCTTGGTTCGCTCAAGGTCCAACAGGACCAAAGCGGTAATCGAGCCCAGCACGCCAAGCATTGCCACCGCCGCCAGCAGAATGACGCGTATTCGATTGCGCAGGCGTTGCCGCTGATCGGCGCCTTCACGCTCTTCGCTAAATCCGATGAATTCTGAAACCAGGGGCAGGACTTTGACATCCCGCGGTATATCCTTCGCGCGCCAGTCCATGGCTGAAGCCAGCGCCTCGCCTCTCAGGCGCAGGGCGTCCGACTTTCCAGCCCTCGCCCAATCAGAAGCCAGATTGAGCAATCGCGACTGTTCTCTCACCCATTCGACGTCGGTGTTCAGGGCTTCCACCAGTTCCGCCACACATCTGGCATAAGACCGACCCTCGCCCTTCAGGAAAATGAATTGCAAGCTCGCCAGTTCCGGGCGCAGGGTCGCTGGATCGATTTGTTCTACCATGACCGGAAGCACGCGGCGTCCGCGCTCCAGCGCAATCGCCAATTCCTGTCCGCAGACATCAGAGTCGATCCATTTTTGCGAAATCAGGCAAATCGTCGTGTCGGCTTCATTAATCAAGCTGGACAGCCGCGCCTCCCAGGGCTCGCCGGATGCGATGTCTTCCTGATCGTACACGACATCGAACCCGTATGTTTCCAGCGAGATGTTGAACTCGTTCGCCAGGTCTCGATTGTATCGAGAATAGGAAAGAAACACCTGGGTCGGGCGCGTATGTCCTTGATCAACCATGTTTATCCCCTGTCGCGTCGAACAACTATGCGTAGGGGCTGGTAATCTGTCCAGCCATCAGGTCTCAGGACGGATTTCGCTCAATCCTTGTCCGTTTGGGCGGAACGGTTTGCCACCTCAAATTCCGGCAGCCCTTCCAGAGCTGATTTGAGAGCAGAACTCCAGCCGGTCGAAATGCCCGCAAAAGACGGATCTGATTCCTCGATCCGGAACTTTTGCCCTTCGAGCAGGCTGTCGCTGTCATAAACATGCACATCAAGCGGCATCCCCACCGACAGATTGGCCCGCAAGGTCGAGTCAAAGGACACACATAACAGCCGCAAGGCCTGCTCCACACTCATCGCCGGGTCAAAGGCCCGCAATATGATCGGACGGCCATACTTGGTTTCACCAATCTGAAAGAATGGCGTTTCGGCGCTGGCTTCGATGAAATTGCCTTCCGGGTAGATCAGGAACAGGCGCGGCGCCATGCCTTCAATCTGTCCGCCCATGATTAGGGTCGCCCGAAACGCCGCTTCAGCGTCCTGCCCCTCTTCTGCCCGTTCGTGCACGACTTCATTGAGCGTATCCGCGATCAGCCGCGCGGCCTGAAACAGGGTCGGCACTTGCAACAGGGTGGGATCCCGCTCTTCCGGCGCCTTGGAGCGCTCATCGAGCAGACTGACCACGGCCTGCGTCGTGGCGAGATTGCCGGCCGTCATCAGGGTGATCACGCGCTCGCCCGGCACGGACCAGGTAAACATCTTGCGGAATTTGGAGATATTATCGACGCCGGCATTGGTGCGCGTGTCGGACATGAAGATCAGATGCTTGTCCATTTTCAACGCAGCGCAATAAGTCATTCCGGGCCCTTCTCCACTCGATCGTCAGGATCTATTGCTGAACCTGGATGGAGACAATCAAATTTTCCCGTCCGGCTCCGACGGTAAGACCTCTGGTCGGGGCGGCATCAGAATAGTCCGATCCTTGAGCAATCCGGACATAACGCTCATCCGGACTGATCCCGTTGGAGATATCGAACCCGACCCAGCCGAGCCCATCCAGATAGACTTCCGTCCAGGCATGACTGGCATCCTGCGAAGTGCGGTCGTCCATCAACAGATAGCCGCTGACATAGCGCGCCGGGAATCCCTTGTGCCGCACGATGCTGAGAAAGATGTGACTATGGTCCTGGCAGACGCCTTTGCCATCGAGCAAGGCCTCGCCCGCTGTGGTCGCAACACCTGTTTCACCCGGCGCATATGCGACCCTGTCCCGAATGAGTTGGCTAAGCGTGTGCAAGTCGGCAATCGTGTTTTCGGACGGTAGCACGACAGAGTCTGCGACGTTCAGCAGAGCCTCCGTCATCGCGGTCAAATGAGTCTGACGGCGATAATACCAGAGCGGCATATCGAGCTGATGTGACCCGAGTACGCCGTCACTGGACAGCGTGTCGATTTCGCCGGCCACCCCGATTTCCAGCATTTGGGCGTCCGGCAACACCTCGATCAGATCGACGCAATTGCCATGCTGGTCATTGAACCGGGCCTGCTGTCGGGCGCCTTCCAGCTCAATCTTCCAGTCGATCACGGTCTGTGCGGGTGACGATTGCGGCGCCGCGCGCAATTGCACCAGGCCATAAGATGGCGGCTCATCATAGTGGAACTGGGTCGTGTGATGAATGTGCAGCCGCATCTAGTTCGCGAACCTGTAATCTTCTTCGATCTGGCGGGACAAAGCCGCATTGCGCGCAATGAAATCGATCAGGAATTCATGCAGGCCGGACCCGATGATCGCATCGCTG
>JBCCZH010000276.1:0-4744 GCA_039188075.1 Pseudomonadota bacterium | reverse complement strand
CGCGTCGAAGTCGCGGACTTACCCGCTTACAAGGACTTCCATGCCAATATCCTTGGCGTGTTGCCGCAAGTGGCGTCGATCACGTCGCACATTTCGCTCGGCTCGACCAAGGATGAGCGGGCCTAGACGGCGCCTTCCTGCGCGCGGGCCGAGACCTTTTCATACATGTCATCGCCCCAGGAGGCGACTTTGCCATTGAACAGGAATTCCGGCGGCACGACTTCCGGGCCTTTGCCAGGCGGCAGAGGCGGTGTGAAATAACCGAGCGCATAAGAGCCCATGGCATAACCCAGCATGGCCTGCAGTTCCGGATCAAAATTCTTGGCGATCTCTGGCGGGCAGGAGAGATACTGGTTCTCTTCCTGGCGCAGCCAGCCCAGCGCATAAGTGATATTGAGACCAATCCGCTCTTGATCGGAGACATTGGCGCCGCCGCTGTGCACAACCGAGCCGGAATAGACGAGCACCGAGCCGGCTTCCATTTCGGCATATTCAACCTCGTCGCGGCTCGGATGCCGGTCCGGGTCCCAATTGTTCGAGCCGGGAATGACATTGGTGGCGCCATTCTCCTTGGTGAAATCGGTAATCGCCCAGATCGTGTTGAATTGTGGTTCCAGATCCGGCAGCAAATAACCGCCCCAGGCCAGGCGATCGCGGTGCAGTGGTTGAACCGGCTGGCCCGGCTGAATGCGGATGAATTGGGTCAGGTGCAGCTGAATGGTCTCGCAATAGGGCTCCAGAAACTGTTTCGCACCGCCCACGATCGTGGGGTTCATCACCACATCGCGGCACGTCGCTGAGCGCGCCACGAGCGCCCCGGTGCGCGTGGTCTTGCGACCGGTAAAATCATCGCGGCCGGTCTCTGTGGCGTCGATATAAGGCATGCATTCGGCCTTCATCTGGGCCAGGGCGGCGGCGTCGAGCACGCCCTCGACAATGCAGGCGCCATCCGATTTCAAGGCTTCGACCAGGGCGTCCGGTTTTGCGTCAGCAGGCAGGTATTTCAAAGGCATCATGGTCTCCCTCAGGTCGTTACGGGTTCAGGTTTGAATGCGGCGAGTATAGGCGAAATAAGCTGGTCCAGCAGCGCACGCTGACGCGCTTCCGGCCAGAGGTCCGGCTCAAGCGTGACGCGCGTGCCAATGCCATCAACGGCGGAGATAATCGCCGCCGCTGCAAGATGTGGATCCGGATGGGTGCCGGCCATGTTCTCGACCAAAGCGGTTTCAATCTCGGCATAATATTGTTGGTGTATCTGGGCCAAAGCCGGTGCATGGGGCGCGCGGCCCCAATAGGCGAGCCAGACCATCCACTCCTTGCGTCGCTCGGCATTGATCGGCAGCGCGTCGGCAATGTCATCCAACGTGGGGGCGCGGTCCGGCGTGCCGATCTGAATGAACAGGCGCGTACACACTTCTTCCAGCGCGGCGGCAAGAACGGCATCCTTGTCCGCGAAATAATGCGCGATGGATCCGGTCGTCACACCGGCCATGCGGGCAATATCGGTCAGCTTCACCCCGCTCAACCCATTGGCTGCGATGGCATCGACGGCGGCAGAGGCAATGGCACGCCGACGTTCTTCATGGTCGACTATTTTTGGCATAATGGTGATAATAAATAAATGAGAGCGTCTGTCAATGCCTGTTGAGTGGGCTACGCTTCAATAAAATGAACATGTTCACATAATAGATATCTTGTGTTACACCCATTCCAAACATGGAGGACCGGATGTCTCACCCTGCCTTTGACAAACCCCCTATCGTCGATCGCGATTTCGTTTCCAGATTTATGATCTCTGTTGATCGGCCGCTCGATTATGGTGTCTATTTCCTGTTCCACGATTGGTGGGAAGGCGCGACGACGGAGGCCATCGATGCCTATATGGAAGAGCTACACAATATTCCCGGCGCGACCGCGTTCCTGCGCGAAGCCTATATTGCCGAGCCGCTCTCAGTCGAAGGTCTGCGCCCTTATGGTCCTGGAACCCTGGGCGCGGCGTATCGGGACTTTGTCGAAGAGAACAATCTGATCGAGAATTTCGGCCGCGACTATCGCGCCTTTCAGAAACAGCTCAAATCCAGCGGCAAACTCGACCGGATGCCAGATGATATGGCTTATATGATGGTGCGAGGGACGCAGATTCACGACTTCATGCATGTCCTGACCGGTTATGGTGCCACCATTCCTGGCGAATTGGCTTTGGCATCTTACTATCTCTCGCAGATCCGCTTCCCGTATCATGCCATAAGGCTCGCCGTGACGATGGCGCACACGGCCCTTGTCTCACCAAAGGGTGTGGTGCCCAGCATGGATGCCTTTGTTGATGGTTGGTATTATGGCCGCAATTCGAGCAACATCAATTTCGAGAAATGGGAAGAACGGCTGGGCGAACCCTTGTCTGCGCTCCAGTCCGAAATGAACTTGCGTCAGATTGCGAAAGCCGCCTAAACGGCTGTATGGCGAGACCCAAGGCAACCCCGGAACAACGCGCTGAAATTCGGCGGACCATACAGCGCGCGGCGCTGGAGCTGCATCGCGAGCAAGGCCTGGCAGGGATCTCCGCGCGCGCTGTGGCGAAGAGAGCCGGGGTTTCGGTTGGCACGATCTATTCCTATTTCGGCGATCTGACCGGGCTCGGTCAGTCCTTGTGGGAAGGCCCTGTGGCGCGTCAGGAAGATGCGTTTCGCGCACTCGCCGGCGAATATGAAATCCCTCTGGACCGCATTGAGGCGCTGCTTGAGGCCTATTTGAAGTTTGGCATCGAGCAGGCACAGCTTTACCGCAATGCGCTCATGTTTGTCCGTCCACCAAGTTTGGAAGTTCCGGACAAGCAGGCCTTGAGTGGATTTGCCTTTCCGTCTCTGATCCATGAGGCGGTCGAGGAGGGGCAGGCCCTTGAGACGATTGTCCGAGGCGACCCGGCCGAGTTAACCCAATTGCTATGGTCCGGCGTGCATGGGGCGTTGGCCTTGCCAGTCAACATGGATCGAGTGGCGCTCAAGCCGACTACGGAAATGATCGAGGCGACGATTGCTGGCTTGTTGCGGATTGTGCGGGTTTAGATCGTTAGCCCTTCGTCATTAGGATAATCGACCCTTGAAGCATAGCGGAATCGCCTCCAAGTGGGATGAATGTTTCGGTCGAAAACAGTGATCATTGTGGGGGCGGGAGCCAGTGCGGAGTTCGGTGTGCCCACGGGATTCCAAATTTTTGAGAAGGCTCTGAAGTTACCCCCCAAACTCGACAGGCATGATTCTGAGTTCATTGGATTCGCATTCCAAAACGGTTTCGACAAACATCTAATGGCACAAAGCCGCAACGGACTTTGGTCGAAGTATGAGGATTTTGTTTCCCGAGTGAACAATTCCGCTTATCCGAGTATCGACAGATTGGCTTGGATAAATCCTGACATATCAGATGTTTGTCGGGCGTTCTCTGCCTGGTCGATACTGGAAGCTCTTTATACAGGTCAGCGAGAACACTTCACTGATTATGGCAAACATAGAGCTCGATTTTTCTACGATAAATCAAACCCGCATCTTTACCCGATCGTCAACAATAACCAGAATTGGATCGCCGCCACAGTAAACAAATGGACCGGTGAGGCCGAAAGTGCGAGCGATTTGGATTCAGACAGTCTTACGTTTGTTACTTTTAACTATGATCGATTGATCGAAGAGGGATTTGAACATTTTATTGCGCACTCCCGTCGTTTTGACGGGATAGAAGCTGGTTCTTTACCTTCGGTGCTCCACGTACACGGAAGTTTTCCAGAGATGCCAAAGCACTTAGATGCGCAGTTCGTTATCGACTCTCAACAGTGCATTCAATACATTGAAGATGGAGGCGAGAGTGAGACGGTTTCTGAAGCTCGAAAGCGAATTGATGAGGCAGAATACGTTGTGTGCGTTGGGTTCGATTTCGATCCAAAGAACGTCGCTTTGATCGGTTTGGAACAACACGCGGCGAAACTTCAAGTCTTAAACTATGATGGAAATGATGCTCTTCAAAACAGAGTGGTAAGTATAGGGGCACAAACAAACCAAATTCTGAGCGGAGATTCCGAGAACGGTCTGGGTGTATCAAAAGCATTTGGGCGCGGTTTCTTGGATCGTGCGGAACTTCTAGCGCCTCAAGCCAAGACAGCATTTGTGGGCTTATCAAGCGATAAAAGATCTCAATAGGTTTAGTAACTTCCTTTCATCCAATCCCCAATTCCGCTCGCGTCCGGATGGCTTTCGCGGCGCTCACCCGCACCAGATGCCGGCCTTTCTCATCACGCCAGTCGGCTTCGACGAACCCCGTCGTCCGACCGCGTGAGACCAGGCGGCCTTCAATCGTGATTAGGCCATGCGGCACCGGTCGGAAGATCCGGGTCTGTAGCTCGGTCGTGGTGAACCATTCGCCATCCTCGAGGCCTGATGCCATGCACATGGAGACAATGTGGTCGCTAAAGCCCGCAACCCAGCCGCCAAACACGCGGCCATCGGAAATGTCCCGATCGCCGCTATTCGGCCATTCATAGCGAACATAGCCATAGCGCACCTCTTTCAACCACGCTTCCGGGCGGATGCCGAGATTTTGGATGCCGGGCGGCTTTTCCCATTCGTTCGATTTCAGTCGATCGAAAAAGCCCTTCTGCTCATCTGAGAGTTCGGTCCGGCTCATGCAGGGATATAGGCCCGGGCTTTCAGCTCGACAAAGCCGAGTGGGTTGAACAGGGAGGTAATGCCGATCAGCGTAT
>JBCCZH010000275.1:0-4748 GCA_039188075.1 Pseudomonadota bacterium | reverse complement strand
TCATAAGACCGGCGCCAGATATGGACCTGGTCCTTGCCATGCTTTTCAGCCGTCTCAGCTTTGTCGAGTCCAGTCAGTCCGCCATAATGACGCTCATTCAGACGCCAGTGTTTCTCAACCGGGATCCAGGCGCGATCCATTGCCGCCAGACCGAGCCAGAGGGTTCGAATCGCACGCGTCTGATAGCTCGTGAACGCAAAAGTGGGCGCCAGACCTTCTGCCTTGATCAGGATACCGCCTTTGCTCGCCTCAGCCTCTCCTTTTTCCGTCAGGTCCGCATCCCACCAGCCGGTAAAGCGGTTCTCGAGGTTCCATTGGCTTTGACCATGACGGGTCAGAATGAGCTTGGGCATGCACTGGGTTCCATTAAAAGTTAGAGAGGCTGCGCGTGCAGCAGTCTGAAGGGTCGCGTTTCGCTGCACGCGTTGCTATCAGAGGAAAGTTGGGATTTCTACCCGCCCCGTTCAATCGTATCGCCGCAGGAAGACGAGTGTGAAAGATAAAGTATTCTATCCGCTGATTGCCTTAATCGTCGCCGCGATGGTTTTGAGTGCGCTCTATCTCGGATGGCAAAAACCGCAATGCGGCCCGTTTGGAGGTGCAGATGGGCCTGATGATTACAGTCTGATCATTCTGGATGGAAGCGATCTGTGCCGGATGGAGGCCTATCTCGGCTATGATCTGAACCTTGAAAATGATGTCCTGACCATTCGCGCTGACGCCGACGCAAACTTTCCCGATGTCCAGCGCAATGCGCATTTTCGGTTGGGCCCGGATCTGGAGACCGTTTATTCGGGCCACAAGGTGCGCGTTTCACTCACGGTGAAACCAACAGACGGGGCCGGCGCTCAAGCGTTTGAGTTCAATTATTCCGCCGGGAAAGCCGGTAATTCCGGCTGGATCCGGTTCGACCTGAAACCCGATTGGGACACATACACTGCCGAAATCGATGTCCCTCGGCGACTGCTCGAGAACAGTATTTCGCTCGATTATCTCTCTGTGCGCCCGGTCGTCCCGGAAAAGACACGCGGCATTGAACTTCGCGAAATCCGGTTTCGCCGCTTAGGTCAGTGGTGAGGGGGTCGCGGACAACCACCTGTTTTCGACGACATCCACGACATCGTCCATGATTTCGGTAATCTGAAAGTCTTTTGGCGTGTAGACGCGCCGCACACCCATTTGGCGGAGCGCCTGCTCGTCTTCAAATGGGATAATCCCGCCGACGACCAGAGGCGTATCCTCCAGACTGGCCTTTTGCATTTCGGCCAAGGTCTCGCGCACCAGATCGAGATGACTGCCCGACAGGATGGAAAGACCGATGACATGGGCCTTCGCTACCTTGGCCTGGCTGACGATTTCGGACGGCGTGAAGCGGATGCCTTCATAGACCACTTGCATGCCACACGCCCGCGCCCGCGCCGCAATCTGTTCGGCGCCATTTGAATGCCCATCAAGGCCGGGCTTGCCGAGCACATATGTCAGGTCACGTCCCAATCGCTCCGAAACGGAAAGGACACGCTTCCTGGTTGCCTCGATCGCTGCATCACCTCCGGTATCAATCACAACGCTGACCCCGGTCGGTCCACGAAATTCGCCGAACACATCGCGCAAAACCCCGCCCCATTCACCTGTTGTGACGCCGGATTTGGCGGCCACGATGCTGGGATCCATGATGTTCGCGCCACATGCTGCCGCTTCCCGCAAGGCACTGAGCGCAGATTGGGCGGCGCCTTCGTCCCGCTGCGATCGCCATTGGCGCAAGGCCTCAACCTGCTGACGCTCGACCATGGGGTCAACGGTTTGAATCGCATCATTTCCGGCGCCAAGCGGGCTGTCCTCTGATTGTGTATAAGCGTTGACGCCAACCACTTTCAGGTCGCCGCTTTCAATGCCCTTGATGCGCTCAATATGCGCGCCGACCAGAGATTCCTTCATATAGCCGACCGCATCCACGGCGCCGCCCATATCATCAATCCTGGCAAGTTCGGCGCGCGCCTGTGCCTTCAAGGCCTCGGTCTTGCCGTCCACAACATGACTGCCATCAAACAGGTCCTCATATTCCAGAAGGTCCGTTTCAAAGGCGAGGATTTGCTGCATCCGCAAGGACCATTGCTGATCCCAGGGCCGCGGCAGACCCAGCGCTTCGTTCCAGGCCGGCAATTGCAAGGCCCGGCACCGCGCGCGCTTGGACAGCGTCACGGCCAGCGCCTCGATCAGGATGCGGTAAACATTATTCTCCGGCTGTGGCTCGGTTAGACCGAGCGAGTTGACCTGGACGCCATATCGAAAGCGCAGGGCTTTCTCGTCATCGACGCCATAGCGATCTCGCCCAATCTCTTCCCAGAGATCGACAAATGCGCGCATCTTGCAAAGCTCTGTGACAAAGCGGACGCCGGCATTCACGAAGAATGAAATACGCCCAAACACGGTGGGAAAGTCAGCTTCCGGCACTTGCCCGCCCGCCTTGACGGCGTCCAGGACGGCACAGGCGGTCGCGAGTGCATAGGCAAGCTCCTGCTCTGGCGTCGCGCCGGCTTCCTGCAAATGATAGGAGCAGACATTCATCGGATTCCACTTCGGCACCTCGGTATAGCACCAGCTGATCATATCGCTGATCAGCCGCATGCTCGGCTGTGGTGGAAACACATAAGTCCCGCGGGAAAGATATTCCTTGATAATATCGTTCTGCGTCGTGCCTCGCAGCTTGGCGCGATCATCGCCGCGTTCATCCGCCAGCGCGACATAGAGCGCCAGCAACCAGGCGGCCGGCGCATTGATCGTCATGGACGTATTCATCTCCTCGAGCGGCAAGGCATCAAACAGGACGCTCATATCGCCGAGATGACCAATCGGAACTCCGACTTTACCAACTTCACCACGGGCCAGAATATGATCGCCATCATAGGCGGTCTGGGTCGGCAGATCGAAGGCGATTGAGAGACCCGTCTGACCCTTTGAGAGATTGCTGCGATACAGCGTATTCGATTTTTCCGCCGTCGAATGTCCGGCATAGGTGCGGAAGATCCAGGGCCGATCAGGCGCATGTTGATAAGCTGTGTCCGCCAAGGCGATCTCCCGCTGCTTTGCTGCGCTGCAAGATGAGCGAAGAGCCAGTCTGAAGCAAGCTTTCCCAGCCGTGAACTCATGTCTGCAATTTTGCATAATGGGCATGGCAAGATATGCGATGAACTTCCGATAGATTCTGCTAAATTGCGTGTCTCTCTTGGAGCTTTCTCGAAATGACAGACATGATCGGACTGGTCGCAGCGATGCTGACGACAATTTCATTCCTGCCGCAAACCCTGATGGTGTTACGCACCGGACGGACCGATGGCATTTCGCTGTGCATGTATGCCCTGTTCACGACGGGCGTCGGCGGCTGGCTCGCCTATGGGCTTCTGGTCGGCAGTCTGCCCGTCATTTTGGCCAATGCGATCACGCTGGCTTTGGCAGCGACCATTCTGGCCCTGAAGCTTCGCGCCGTCCTGTCTGATCATCGTCAGAGATTGCCAGCGCGGGCCTAAGCAGGTTAGGGCATGGATGGTTCAAGTCATCCGCTGGTGCCCATGCCTGTTGCGCTCTTTTTTCCAATTCTTCTGCGTCTCGCAGGCCCGATCGCCTTTGTGATCGCGGTCGCAATCGCGGGTGTGATGAATCGCAGCTTCATTCTGGTCCCCTTGCTGGCATTGGCGGCGTCCCTGACGACAGTGCTTATTCGCACACTCACCCCATCCCCAGCCATGGATTTAGGGGCGGCGTTAAGACCAGACTCGGAGCAACGTCCTCACAATCCGTTCAGAGGGTCAGGCAAACGGTTTGCCGCAGGCCTGGCTGGGTATGCGATCATATTTGGCTTGGCCGCATGGATCGCCGCCTTGTTCCGGACGACTGAATTCGAACCGCAAGTGATGCTGTCCGATGGCTGGTTCGCACTCATCCCAGCCATTCTTGCCTTTGTTGGCGCCTGGGTCTCGGCGCGTATCGGGCTCAACCAAATGGCCGGAATGATGGATCAGATGCAGGATGCGTTTGCACAGATGCAAGCCGGACAAGCGCAGCCGGGTGCCGACGATGATGCTTTCACTGTCGAAGGCGAAGTGATTGATCCGGATGAGCGCGACTCATGACCAGTCCAGCGCTGAAATGTCAGCACCGATAAATTCATAATACGCCGCCTGCACGGCGCGGGTCACGGGGCCCGGCTGGCCATCGCCAATCATGTCGCCATCCAGACTGAGCACGGGTGCGATCATCGCCCCTGCAGAACTGGTGAACACTTCTTGCGCATGGCGCACCTCATCGAGCGTGAAGGTCCGCTCCTCGATCTGGTCCGCCCCGTCTTGCAACAGCGAGATCAGACGGGCGCGTGTGATCCCCGGCAAAATGGCGTTCGATAGATTGCGCGTCACCAGCCGGCCATCTTGCGTCACAAGCCAGACATTTGCTGACGCTGCTTCGGTTACGACACCCTCTTCGTGCAGGATTGCGGTGACCGCCCCGGTGCGGCGCGCGGCGCGATAGGCCAGCGATTGCGACACAAGTTGTGTGGTCTTGAGGTCGCGCCGTTGCCAGCGCGTATCCGCCATCGAAATGGTCGCTATCCCGTCTCGCGCCGCCTCTCCGATCAGCTGCTTCGGGTTGGCAAAGGCGAAGACAGACGGCGTCAGGTTCTCCGGCCCGTTAAAGTCGCGCAAGCCATGCATTCCGGCGCTGACATGGAGATAGATCAAGCCTTCGCGAAGGTTGTT
>JBCCZH010000274.1:0-4764 GCA_039188075.1 Pseudomonadota bacterium | reverse complement strand
TGGGCTGCCCTGTCCCCGGCCGCGGCGCGGGTGATCTGGTCGAGTTCGCTGATTCCGGACACGCAACTAGTCTATCGGATTCTGTGGCAAGCGCGAGTGGGAGGACGTCTCGCGCTTGCTCACTTATCCTACGGCGGAGGAGTGGTAACCGCCGCGTCACTCTATCCCCGGCGACCGAAGCCGCGTTTTCCGCGACGGTTCTTCATCTTTTCCTTCGCGGCTTCCCGCTCGGCTTCGGTGATGACACCATCGCCATCCGTGTCGACGCGTTCAAACATGCGATCCATGCGCTTGTCAGCGGCGGCATGCTCTTCAGCGGTGACATAGCCATCGCCATCAGCATCGAGCTTGGCGAACATACGCGCCCGGCGTTCAGCCTGTTTGCGCTCGCGTTCGGCAATCGCAAATGCTTCGAATTCCTCGGCAGTGATCAGGTTGTCGCCATTGGTATCGGCGGAGGTGAATTTCTCAGCCCGATGGGCGGTGATTTCATCCTTTGAAATATTGCCATCCTGATTGGCATCCACGGCTTCCACCATGGAGTCGCCAAGCCCGCGCTGGTGCTGGGCCATGGCCGTATATGCGGCACTTCCGACAATAACGGTAACCAACGCTGCAATCGTGAGTTTTTTCATACCTTAAGGTCCTTTCTTTTGAACTCACAGATAGAACGCGTGAGGATCAAGAACCCGTCGCTGGTGTGCCAATCTTTTTGCAGAAGACTGCAAATACCTGCGCGCAGGTCTGTTCCAGAGTCTGTTCAAGCGCTTCAAAATGGTCGCAGTTCGCAGCCCGGCACAGGCGATCTTTCAAGGCCATTGAGAGCTCAGTCTCGCTTGAAATGTCATTATTCGCCACACGCTGGACCTGTTGCAGCGCCTGCAGCAGTGCGAAGCTTGCGGCGAGATCGTCATGCAGCTTTTGCGTCCACGTCCCGGTCGCCTGCAATTGCGCCTGCGCCTCGACGAGTTCCGGTTTCAGCTTTTGCGGTGTTTCCGCCGTCAGAATCGCATGCTGGGTGATGAATTCGAGGTCCAGCAAACCGCCTTGTCGCATTTTTAGATCCCAAGGTCCTTGCGGTTCTTTCTCGCGATACAGACGCTCGCGCATGTCGAGAATATCGGTCGTGCGCTGGGCCGGATCGCGGCTCTGCACCATACGTTCAGCGATCGCCTGCACCTGGGCTCCGAGACCGGTATCACCGACGATCGGGCGCAAACGGGTCAGCGCCATATGTTCCCAGGTCCAGGCGCTCTTCTCGTGATAACTTTCAAACGCCGTGAGAGACGTCGCCACAGGACCAGACCGCCCGGATGGCCGCAAGCGCATATCGGTCTCATACAGGCTGCCTTCGGAAGTCTCCGCCGAGATCGCCGTAATCAGGCGCTGGGTGAACTTGGTGAACCAGGTTTGGGCCCCGTCTGCGCCCTGCGCATCATAGATCACCAGAAGATCAAGATCAGAGCCTGCAGTCATCTCGCGCCCGCCGAGCTTGCCCAGCCCGATAATCGACCACACCCCGGGGGCGGGTCCGAACCGGCGCGTGGTTTCGGCTTCCGCCGCTTGCGCCATCAAGGTCACGCAAGTGTCGGCCAGGCGGGTCCAGTCTTCCGCCGCATCACGCGCCTTGATTTGTCCGTGCAAAAGCTGATGCCCGATCAGAAAGGCTTGCTCGCCCTGCCAGTGGCGCACCGCATTCATCCGGGCTTCGAAATCCATATCCTCGGTCAGATCCGGTTCGGCTTTGCGATCCGCGACCGAGACCAGCGCTTCCAGCAAGCCGGGCCGACGTGCCAGAATGTCGGCGATCCGCGGCGCAATGGCGAGCGTCGTCACCAGGTCCTGCATCAGTACAGGCTCGGCCACCAGCATGGCGAGGACCTGTACGCCAGACCGCAGTCCTTCAAAGAACCGACTGAACCGGCGAAAGGCTTCATCGGCCTCGCCGGTTTCTCCCATCGCCGTCAGCAGGTCCGGCAGGATCGCGGTCAGCAATTCCCGCCCGCGCAAGGTGCGTGTCGCCGGCGTGCGACCGCGATGCCATTGACGAACCCGCTCAATCACGTCCGTGGCGGATCGAAACCCCATCGTTTCGAGTGTTGTCACCGTCGCTGGATCATCATCCACGCCGGTGAAGACGAGATTGCCATCGACCGCCCGTTTGCGCTTCTGTAATTCATCCGCGAACAGGGCCTGATAATGGGCATGCACGGTTTTGCGCAGCGCGATCAGATCGCTGTCAAACTTGTCGAGTTCAGAATATCCGCACAAAGCCGCAACGTCTGCGCGCTTGTTCTCGAAGGATGGCAATGTGTGGGTCTGCTCATCATTCAGCATTTGCACCCGGTGCTCGACCATGCGCAGAATCTCATACGCCTGAGCCAGTTCCTGGGCGGCCTCCGCCTGGACGACGCCAAGCGCGACCAGTTGATCGAGGCCTTCCAACGTTCCGCGTACCCGTAAGTCCGGATGGCGTCCGCCAAGGATGATCTGCTGCGTCTGTACGAAAAATTCGATTTCTCGAATGCCGCCCGGGCCAAGCTTCAGATCCGCTGCGACATCGTGCAGAGATTTGTCGCCGGCCTTGGCATTGATCATGTCCTTGATCGCGTGCACGTCGGAAATCGCCCAATAGTCGAGATGCCGGCGCCAGACGAAGGGTGTCATCGCCTCAAGGAAGCCAGCCGACGCCGCGTCGTCGCCCGCCGAGGTCCGGGCCTTGATCCAGACCATACGCTCCCAGTTTTGACCGACGCTTTCATAATAAAGCTCCGCCCGCCGGGTCGACACGGCGACCGGCGTTGAACTCGGGTCCGGGCGCAGTCTGAGATCGGTCCGGAAGACATAGCCATCAGCGGTTCGATCCGACAGCGTGCGCGACGCCTGCTGGATCACCCAGGCAGCGGCCGTGGCGGGTTCGCGGGCGCCGCCCTGGAACAAGTCCGGGTCGAAGAAGGCCGCGACATCAATGTCGCTGGAATAGTTGAGCTCGTGAGCGCCCATTTTGCCGAGTGCGATGACAAACAGACCCGACGCGTTTAGATCGCGTTCGCGCAAGGCAGCCGTCAACGCCGTCTGTACTGCACGATCTGCAAAATCGGTGATCGCCCTGGTCGTCGCGGACAGATCGGCACGCCCGCTCAAATCATTCGCGGCGATGGCCAGATGCGCCATGGCTTTGGCCTGTCGGAGTTGGCTCATGACCTGGTCCGGCTCATCAGCGACCGCGGCACACGTGTCGTGCACCTCAGCAATCACCTTATCCGGGTTTGAAAGATCCACATCCATCGCCTGCAGCTTCGCCAGATATGGTGCATGATCCGCAGCGAGACGGATCGCTTCTTCCGGGCGATCGGAAAGGGCGCGCAGGTGAAACAAGCTGACCTTTATCCTTTGGCAGACACAGACAAGGTCGCTTTTAGTCCAATATCGTCGGCACCGCGAGTCAGGCTGAATGTGCCGGAATGCAGTTCCGCCACCGCGTCGACCAGGGCAAGTCCGAGACCAGACCCCGCATGGGTTCGCGCTTCATCCAGGCGCACGAAACGTTCCTTGACGCGTTCCAGATCATCTTCCGGAATGCCCGGCCCCGTATCCTCAACCGAGATGGAAATCTGACCGTCTTTTCGCGACGCCGTGAACGAGATGGATTGACCGGACGGGGTATATTTAACGGCATTGTCAAGCAGGTTGGAAATGGCCTGTGCCAGCAAGGTTCGGTCGCCGGGCAGCTCGAGTTTCTTCGCAATCTTCGCCGTGAAGGCAATGCCGGCATCTTCGCAAGCGGGCTCGAACAGTTCAGCCAATTCCTCGCAAAGTTCGCTGAGATCAAGCGGTACGAGCGTACCTTCCGCGCCGGCATTCACGCGCGACAGGCGCAGAATCGCATTGAACGTGGCGAGCACGCGATCGACTTCCTCAACGGTTTCGCCAAGTGTTTCGCGCGCCGTCACCTCATCGATCGGTCCCCGGAGTCGGGCTTCCAATTGATTGCGCAAGCGCGACAAAGGCGAGCGTAGATCATGCGCGATCGAATCGCCGGCATGACGAGTCGCCGCCATCAAGGTTTCGAGCTTGGCCAGCATGGCATTCAGCTGTTCTGCCAATCGGTCGAATTCATCGCCTGACCCGCGCACCGGCGCGCGCAAGGACAGATCGCCCGACATTACACCCTGCGCGGTTTTGGTCAGCGACTCCGCCCGCGAGGCGGCATAGCGCGCACTGAAAAAGCCACCGAACAAAGCCAGCAGGAATCCGATCGGAGCCGCAGTCGAGACGGCCCGGGTGATCCGGTTCACCTGGCGCAATCGTTCATCCATCTTGATGCCGACCAGCAGGACGCTTTCATCGCCCAACCGAACGATCAACGCCTGAATCGGGGTAATCTCGGCGCCACCTTCAGGGCCAAATCGTTCAATCTCGAACGTGCCTTCGCGCGGGATGCCAACTTCGCCTTGCGGCTCCAGCGGCATGCGCGGCAAGTCGCCAATAATGATCCGGCCATTGGCGTCTTCGAACTGATAGGTAAAGTCGCGCAGGTCGACCAGAACCCGTTCGAGAACCGATTGCTCCAAACGAGTCGGGCCGCCTGTATTCCAGGCGGCCGCGAGAGTTCTGAATTCCGCTTCGAGCCTCGTCTTGGACTCTTCGCGCATTTCGCCAACTGTCGCCTGAAAGAGATAGGCAAGCAGTCCGGCCGAAAACAGCGCGAACAGGATGGAATAGACGAGCGCTAGCCGAAATGTGGTGGTTCGGACAAACGCG
>JBCCZH010000273.1:0-4802 GCA_039188075.1 Pseudomonadota bacterium | reverse complement strand
GCGGACATCCGCATGTCGCGGTTTTCCTTCGCCATGACCCGCAGGGCATCGCCGAGAGGTGTACCGTAGCGCTCGGCCTGTACCAGGGCCATGGTGACAGCCTTCACACCTTCATGGCCGGTCCGTCGGGCGAGATTCTCATAGGCCAGACGCCGTTCCTGCAAATAGGACAGTTCGGCCGTTGTCAGTTGCAGCTCTTCGGCGAGCTCGACGGAAGCGGTACCGATTTCCGCGCCAACCTTCGCAAATGCCATCTCGATCGACATACCGGATTCCACGCAGATCAACATCATGTCGAGGGCGTCCGGAAACGCTTTCATGATCGACTGCTGGCGTTTTGCCGCAATATTGCCGACATAAAGGTTGGGCGCATAGAAGCCCGCGGCCAGACCGAAAATGATCGCGGCGAATTTCATATTTCCTTGCAGGCCAAAATCATTGACGAAGAAAATGAACACGAAAACGCTGATCGCGAACACGAATGGCAGCGCAAAGCGGCAGAAATAGAAGACTGTCAGCGGCCGCGGTCCCCGCAGACCCGCCTGTTCCAGCTTGGCTTCAATATTCGGATCTTCAAGCATTTTCTGGAGATCGAGCTTGTTCGTAATGTCACTGATCGTGCCCTTGGCTTCGCGCTTCAGGCCGGTCTGTTCCATGTCGGCCCGTGAGGCGCGGCGCAGCTTGTCGCGTTGCTCGGAGACCTGTTTCAGACGGGTTTCCAGCTTGTCGCCTTTCAAAGCCGGCAGCATCACGCCGACAACGGTCATGAACATGGCCACGGCCACCGCCATGGAGAGCAAGGAGGCCGGGTCACTCAGGGATTGTACGAAATCGCTCATGCCTGCCCTCCCTAGAAATCAAAGCTGATCATTTTGCGCATCACAGCGATGCCGATGGAATAGAGGCAGAATCCGACAAACAGGACGGCATGGCCCCCAGAACTGGTCCAGAGCTCCGCGATGTAGGACGGCGTAGTCAGGTAAACCATAAAGCCGACCGCAAAAGGCAGGCTGCCAATGATATAGGCGGAAGCCTTGGCTTCGGCAGACAGGGCCTTGATCTTCTCGCGCATCATCTTGCGGGAGCGAATTACCGTGGACAGGTTGCCGAGCGCTTCGGACAAGTTACCACCGGCCTTGGCCTGAATCGACAGCACGATGACGAAGAAGTTCACTTCCGGCAGCGGCACCCGCTTGTAGAATTGCTGGAGCGCTCGCTCGGTGCTCATGCCCATTTGCAGATTGTCCGTCAGCAATTGAAATTCCGGCCCCAGAGGCGCCGGGCTTTCCTTGGCGATGATCCGCAAACACTCGGTCAGTGGAAGACCCGATTTGACACCGCGGACGATGATATCGATGCCGTCGGCAAACTGGTTCATCAGTTTCTTGTTGCGCCCACTGGTCAGGAATCCGAGCACCATGCGGGGCAGTCCAATACCAGCAACAAAAGCCGCGCCACCAATCATGACCGGCTGTGACTTGAATTGAAACCCGAGAATTTTTGGCGGACCTTCGGCGCCTGAATACCACATTGCAAAGGCGGCAATGATGCCAAGCACAGCTGAAATGATCCAGAACATCTGCGCCGGCATTTCCAGGCCAGCCTGATTGATCTTGGATTGAATATCGTTGGCGACCAGAGACTTTCGACGGCTCTCATCCTGCTCGCGCAGCTTTTTCAGCATTTGCTGCGTTTGCCGTTTCCGCGCAGCATTGGGATCATTGCGCGCACCGCGTCGACCGGGCGTCTCATTCGCCGCAAGTTGCCGGGCGCGCTTGGAGGCTTTTTCAGCGCCGCTGTCGCCCGTCAGAACGAATCCGACCCCTGCAATACACAGGAATGCCAGACCGCCAATGGCGTACAGGATGAGATCGCTGCTCATGTCCATCGGCTATTCCAACTCGTCCAGAGCCGTCGCGAGATCGCGTTCCAGATTGTAATATTGCGCGCGTTCCCAGAATTTCGGGCGGCCAATGCCGGTGCCGCGGTGACGACCAATGATCTTGCCATCATTGTCTTCGCCTTCGATCTCATATTTCAGAATGTCTTGTAGAACGATCGTATCGCCTTCCAGACCCATAACCTCGGTCACACACATGATCCGGCGTGAACCATCGCGCAAACGCGAGGCCTGAACGACGACATCAACCGAGCCGACAATCATCTCGCGAATGGTTTTCGCAGGCAGACTGAACCCGCCCATGGTGATCATTGATTCAACCCGTGACAGGGCTTCGCGCGGGCTGTTGGCGTGCAGCGTGCCCATTGAGCCATCGTGACCTGTGTTCATGGCCTGCAAGAGGTCAAACGCCTCAGGGCCACGCACCTCGCCCACGATGATCCGTTCAGGACGCATCCGCAGACAGTTCTTGACCAGATCCCGCATCGAAATCTCGCCCGAGCCTTCAATGTTTGGCGGACGCGTTTCCAGGCGCACAACGTGCGGCTGCTGCAATTGAAGCTCAGCCGAGTCCTCACAAGTGATGACGCGCTCGCTTGGCTCGATGAAGCCCGTCAAACAGTTGAGCAGCGTGGTCTTACCTGAGCCGGTACCGCCAGAGATCAGGACATTACAGCGGGCATGACCAATAATGCGCAGGATTTCAGCGCCGGCTTCGGAGATGGACTTGAAGTTGACCAGATCCTGGAGCTTCAGCTTGTCCTTCTTAAACTTACGAATAGTGAGGGCCGGCCCATCAATCGAAAGCGGCGGTGCGATCACGTTCACACGAGACCCATCGAGCAGACGCGCGTCACAGATCGGGCTGGCATCATCGACCCGGCGACCAACCTGGCTCACGATCCGCTGGCAGATATTCATCAGCTGCGCATTGTCACGGAATCGGATATTGGTGCGCTCAATCTTGCCGTTGACTTCGATATAGCAAGTGTCTGCGCCGTTCACCATGATATCGGCAATGTCATCCCGCGCCAGCAATGGCTCCAGAGGGCCATAACCCAGCACGTCATTACAGATATCGTCGAGCAGGTGTTCCTGCTCGGAAATCGACATGACGACGTTCTTGATCGCGATGATTTCGACGACGATATCGCGAATCTCTTCCCGGGCGCTTTCCTGGTCGAGTTGCGCCAACTGGCCCAGATCGATGGTATCAATCAGGGCATTAAAGATGGTGGTCTTGGTCGCATAATACTCTTCGGAGCGATCCGTCACCTGAGTGACCTTCTCCTCCTGCACGGGCGCCGGTGGCTTGACGGCAGCGGGCTTCGGCTTTTCCTTGGGCTCGGCTGGAGACGGCGTTGGGGCTTTCGCGACAGGCTTCGCAGCCGGCGGCTTTGGCGCTGCCGGTGGGGCGGCTTTTGCAACCGCTGGCTTTGCGGCCGCGGGTCCGGCAGTACGTTTGCCAAATGCCATGTCTTAGCCCTCTTCTGTGCCTATTTTCCCAGCAGTTTCTGCAGCAGAGATTTTGATTGCGCGACGATTTCGCGGCCGGAAATCTGACTTGCCAGTTGATCGATCGCGACCGATGAAGCCGCACTTGAATCGGTCTCGGAAATCATTTGACCATTATTGGACGCTGTCCCGAACAATTGCGGATCAAACGGCAAAACGATGGACGGCTCGACTTCGATCGCCGCGGCAAAATCCTTGGTCGGAATTTCAGGACGTTTCGGCACGCCCATCATGTTGACCACAAGCCGTGGCGGCGCATCATTCGGGCGCTGTGCCTTGAGCTCATCAATCATGTTCTTGCCATTCCGCAAGGAGGCCAGATCCGGCTGACAGATCAGGATGACCTCATCAGACGCAAGCAGAGTCTGGTAGGTCCATTCGGACCAGGCGTGCGGAATGTCCAGAACGACATACGGCATCACGCGTCGCACAGTATCGATGATCGTCGAGTAGGACTCGGTCGGAATCTCCATGATCTGTGACACCGTCGCGGGCGCCGTGAACAGGGACAGCCGATCAGTGACCTTGGACAACAATTTGGACACCACCGCATCGTCGACCCGTTCAGGGGCCAACAGGGCGTCGGCGACGGTCTGCTGGTTCTCATGATTGAAATCGAGCGCCGTGGTTCCGAATGACAGGTCGAGATCGATCAGCGCGGTATTCACTTCGGCGCTTTCGGATAGAGCCCATGCCAGGTTGTGGGCAATCGTTGATGCCCCAACGCCGCCTTTGGCGCCAATCACGGAAATCGATTTACCGACAAATGGCGCATCCGGGTCAGAGAAGAGCTGACTGATCGAACGAACAATCTGAACCGGCGCAATCGGTGGCACCAGATATTCGCTGACGCCGCGCGCCATCAGCTGGCGGTAGAGACCGATATCATTGGTGTTGCCGATCACCATGACCTGCACACCTTCGTCACAGTATGACGCTAATTCGTCGATCTGTGCGATCATGGACGTGTTCGCCGCGGACGATTCCAGGATTAGGAGGTTTGGGGTCGGGTTCTCCATCAGATAAGCAATCGCCGCTTCCAGCCCGCCCATTTGTGTCTGGACATTGGCCTGTTGCATGCGACGATCATTAGCGACGGCTTCGATCAGAGACACGGTTTTCGGTGATTCACAGAACGCCATCGCGGCAATGGCCGGGATCGCGCGATATCCGCCCTCATCATGGTCAGAGACCATCATTGGTGCGTCATCTGCCAGATCCGTGTCTGGATCGAAATCATCCAGCTCCTTCATTGGCGCATCCAGATTGACGGCTTCGGGCTGCTCGATGTCTTCCGGTTCTTCGTCGAGGACCGTTGCCAAAGCAGAATCGAAATCGTCTTCGAACTCCATATCGAAATCGTCTTCAAAGAGAGCACTATCGTTCG
>JBCCZH010000272.1:0-4820 GCA_039188075.1 Pseudomonadota bacterium | reverse complement strand
GAGTTTCAGGAGCTCTGCGACGCTGAGCTTCTTCTGCCCGATCGAGACGACAACATTGACCGGCAATCCGAAGATGGATCGTTTATACTGATTGGCCGGCGAGGCGCTTCTGCGCTCGGTTTCGCCAACCACGGTTTCGGCAGGTTCTGGCTCAGACATTTTGTCCCTCATGCGTGTTTGCCGGGCCGGTCAATCGGGCCAGGCTGGATTCCAGGAAGTGTTCCATATCGAATTGCAAACCGCCGCTGCCCCAATCGACATCGACCACAATGGGTCCATCGGCCTGAGGTTGCAGCTCACAGACTTCAGTCATTTTCGGAGAGGCCTGAATGGCGCGCTGAAACGCAGCTTCGAATGCGGCCGGGACTTTGACCCGTAACCGCTCAATCTCGTTCGGGGCCATGGCCTGTGTGGCGGTCGTCACCTCGTCAGCCAGCAAGGTCTCACAGAGTTTCGGGAAGGCCGTCCGCAAAAAATCCGAGACCAGGGTCTGACTATGCTCCAGTGCCTGACGCTCCAATCCTGCCAGGGCGGCTTCGAGGCTGTTCAGGATCATCCCGGTATCGATCTCGGGCGGCATGGCACTGACGGGCTCGGCAACAGGTGTTTCTGTTTCAGCCTCAGCTTCTATTTCTGCCTCAGGCTGGTCCTGCGGCATGTCGAAGCCTTCCTCGGGAGAGAGGCCCGGCGTCGCCGCGGTCTGCCCCTTATGCGTCTGGGACAGCGCATTGACGTGAAACCGAGGAAGCGAGAGGGGCGGCAGACTATTCATTCGCGGCTATCTTTCGATCTTCTTTCAGCCACTCCTGCAGCAGCGCCGCGGTCTGTTCTTCATTCTCGCGTGTATAGTCTTTCAGATAGTCAATCGGATCGCTGGCGGCCTCGAACAGGTCAGCATCTACGCCGGCATTCGGGTCCACGGCGGCATCGCCATCTGCGCCGGCCGCGTCACCGTCACCACTGGCCGATGATGCCCCCTGCGCGAAAACCGGCCGCATCACACCAAAACCGAGCGCCAGAACGATCAGGCCCAGGAAGGCGGCTTGTACGGCGGACCAGAGGTGCTGCTCGATCATGCGCTGCATCAAGCCAGGTGCCGGGGTCATCTCCACTTCAGGCAAAGCCTGGAACGGCATCAGCTCGACGGTCAGCGTATCGCCGCGCGTGTCTTCGAGACCCGCCGCGTTGCGAACCAGCGCTTCGAAATTCTGCCGCGCCTGCTCGATCTGCGTCGCCGCATCAGCGGCGGTGAAATCGATTCCGAGCGCTTCCTGGTTCAGCAGGACGGCGATCGAGACGCGTTCAATCTGACCCGGCATGCGTTCGGTCTGCGTGCGGACCTCATTTAGCTCGTAATTGACGGTTTCGGTAGAGTTCTTGCTTGAGCTCTCGCCGCCGCCGCCCGCACCGGCGCCTTGCGGCAAGTTACTGGCTACGGTCAGATTGCCACCATTGCTTTGATTGGTCTGATTGGAATCACTGGTCGTGCGCGACCGCATGACGCGCGAATCAGGATCAAATCGGACGTCAGACACGACCGACCGCTCGCGGCTGACATCGACGCTGACCGACACTTCGGCATTGCCTTCGCCGAGACGGGCAAACAGCAAGCGTTTGATCTTCTGCTCGAGCGCGCTGGCCTGATCCTCGGCCATGACGCCAGGTGGCTCGACCGTGTCCGTATTCGGCCCGGCCAGGATCCCGTGGCGCGGATCAATCACGACCACATCTTCCGGATTGAGGCCGGAGACCGCGAGCGCCACCAGATATTGAATCGCTTCAGCCTGTCCGACGCTCAAGCGACGCGCAGAAGACAGCGTGACCGACGCCGTCGGCGTTGGTTGTGATCGCGAAAAGCCGGAGCGCAAATTGGCACCAATATGGACCCGCGCCGAGTCGACCCCAGGTGTGGTCAGGATGGTCCGGGTCAGCTCGCCTTCCTTGGCGCGCCAATAGGCGGCATTGTACATTTCCGACGTGACCGAGAACCCGTTCACACTGTCGAGCAATTCATAGCCTTGGATTGATTGCCTGGGCAGACCATCGCGCGCCAGAGCGAAGCGCGTCTTGTCGCGCACATTGGCTGGAATGAAGATCGCTTCGCCGCGAATTTGATATGGCACATCCAGCTGATCCAGCTCATTGATGACCTCGCCGGCGCGGACCGGATCAAGCCCCGAATAGAGCAAGGACATGGACGGCTGCAGCGTCGTGCGCACGAGAAATGTCATCGCCGCCAACACACCCAGGACAGCGACGCCCAGCATAATCTGACGCTGCAGACTGAGTGCACGCAGATTGTCGATAAACCCCATACGCAGTAATTCCGTTTTCTCGCTACGGTTGAACTAGGTTAATTTCTCGGCCGAAAGCGTTAAGGCTTCCTTTACTAGGAATTGATTTAAACAGGAAAACTACTTCTGGTTTAAAGGGGCTCCTATGAGTGAGAAGGCGGATGCAGCGCAGGAGGCGGAACCCCCTGCCAAAGGCGGCCTGAATATGATGGGTTTGCTGGTGCTCGGTCTCGCCTGCGCCGCAACCTCATTTGCCAGTGTCTATTTCCTGGCCCCAGCCCCGACCGTTGCCGCAGCCGCGACGACGACAGACGCGGAAGCCGAATACGAAACAGTCGAAAAAGAGCCGGCCGACAAAAAGCCGTACACTTATACCGAAGTGCAGGAAATCCTGATCACAATCGGCACGGCGCCGGCGACCCGCTATCTCAAGATGAACCTGTCTTTGGCCACCGAGAAGGGCGACGCCAAACTGGTCAAATCGAACGAGACCGCCTTGATTGACGCCTTCCTGCTCTATCTGCGCTCTGTCAGCGTCGAGGATTTCGAGGATCCGGCCTTCTATAAACACATGCGCGAACAGCTTGGCCGTCGGGCCGACTTGGTCCTGGGCGACGGGGTGGCGAAAAGCGTCCTGATCACTGAATTCTTGTTGAGGTAACTGCGTGCCGATTTCTCCCTTTGATATTGCGATCATTTTGATCTCGTCCGTCGCTTGCCTGTATTGCATTGTGCTCAGTCGGCGCCTGAAAGCGCTGCAGAATACCCGCAACGGCCTGGGCGCCACGATCAAGGCGCTGTCGGATTCGATCAGCGCCGTCTCGACCACGACGGATGAAGCGCGCTTCCATGCCGGCGAACTGGCTGCCCGTCTGGCGCGGCTTATCGAAGAGGCGAAATTGTCATGTGCCCGGATCGAGGACACAACGATCCGTTTGAAAGACGCCCACGCCGCCGCCGAATTGCACTTGAGCCGCACGCCGCCGCCCATGCCGGTTCAACAACCGGTCGCCCCGGCGCAAACAGTTCCAGCCGCGACCCCGGTCAGCGAGGAAGACTCGCAACAGCGTCTGCAGGAAATCACCGAGCTGATGACGCGCCTGAAAGACCTGACTGAAGCCTCAGTCGCGGCAGCAGAAACGACTAATCCGGCCTTGCGTCCGCTGCCGACGCAGCTGCGGTCCAGAATGAAAGTGGTCTGATGCCGATCAAATCTGCCAATCGTTCCAATGTGCTTTTGACGCTCGGCGTATTGTTCACGCTTGGCGCGGCGACCCGATTGATTCCTGCTGATATCGCGCAGGCCACGGCAGCGGAATCGGAGAGCGAGCCCACAGTCGCGGCAGAATCCGATTCGACCGATACATTGGCCAATAAAGCTATGCCCATAGAGGGCCAGATCTGTTTCAGCGAAGACCTTTCGGCGCAACTGGCTAGCGATCAGGCCCGTCTGGAGACCGAGTCCGACAATCTTGTCGCGCGCGAACTGGAATTACAGGCCTGGGAAGCGGAACTCACGCAGACGCGCGAAGACCTTTCGGCGCTGCAAGCGACTCTGGAAACCCGGTGGCAGGACATGCAGGCCTTTGCCGGGGAAGATCTGAACCATTTGGCGCAAATGTATGGCGCGATGAAGCCGGACCAGGCCGCGACCATATTCAATCAAATGGATCCTGGTTTTGCCGCCGGTTTTCTCCGCCTGTTAAGCAGCGAACAGGCTGGCCTGATCATGGCCAATATGGAATCCCAACAGGCTTATATTGTCAGTGTTCGGCTCGCCAGCATCAATGAAGATCTGCGCCGCAACGATTCCTGATCGCGCGGCTTCTTGTCTACGTAAATTCCCCTAGTGACTTGGTGGCGTAACCTTACCACCACTTTAAGTAGTTTTTGGCCTAATCCTTGCTTTAAGGTTGGATTAACCAATAAAATTCGTCGGGGACTTATGGCGGACACAAATGTTACTTTCCCTTTTCGGGTGATCAAACAGTCTTGGATCACGCGAGAAGATCTCAGGGCGAACCCTGATATTCTCTATGTTTTCGGGGACAATGTCGCGCGTGAGGGACAGCGCGGCCTGGCGCGTCAAATGCGCAATGAACCCAATGCCCATGCGGTATCTGTGAGTTGGGGACCATTTGAACCCTTCTCTTTGTCGACGTCGGAAGCCGCGGTCGCGCGGATCGATGAAGACCTGATCGCCTTGATTGAGCGACAGCCCACGTTGATTGTCTGGCCGCTTGCGGGACTTGTCCCCGAGTTTCAATCCATGCCGGATGAGTTGCGACTTCACCTGAGACGCGAAGTTCGTGTCCGATTAGGGATTGAAACGCCGATTTGATCGGCAGACAAAAACACCGCTTACATCCGGATTAACCATAATTAAAACAACCCAGAGTAGAAGTTTCGCAGAGCTTTAAATGGGGAGTGCGATGGCATCCGCTGCACATGCCGAGAAGATCGTGGACCAGGACGTGGCGCCGGTCAGCGAGCGCACGCAGATTTTTCAGAATTGCAAATCCGCCT
>JBCCZH010000271.1:0-4825 GCA_039188075.1 Pseudomonadota bacterium | reverse complement strand
GCCACGACGACTGATCGCCTTACTGATTGCGCTCTATGCAATTGCCTTTGCTTTCGGAGCAATGGCCGCGATCCGCTGGCCAAGTTTGATGATGCTGGCCAGCTTCATGCTGGAAGAAGAAGCCATGGCCGGCCTGACCGGTATCGATTGGCGGGAGCTTGGGATTGCTTATGGCGCCCCCTATTTCCTCGCTGCCTTGTGCTTCTATGCCGCGGCGCTCAGCCTCGGGAACCGGCAGAAAGCGGCCCGCCTGTGGTATTTCATGGGCGCAGTGGCCGGTTTTCCCTGTGTCTTCCTGGTCGATTTCGAATCCGGCTGGTGGCGCGACCCAAGCGCCGGTGAAGGCGCCGTCGCCGGTGCAGCAGCAGGCGCCGTCCTGCTCGGTATAGCTGTCTGGGAATTGTGCCGCAGCCCGAAGCCGGCCAAGCCACAGGCCCAAAACGTCGAGCCGGATCCACAGATTATTGTCTCCCGCGAACCGGAGGCCGGTACCGAGCGAAAGCCGCGCCGGCGCTATCGCAAACCGGTCCCGGCGGCCATCCTGAGACAACGCGCCCACTTCGCCGCAGAGGGGCGAAAAATGATGGCGCGCCAGCGTCGCCACTAATCGGCCATAATTGCGCCGCGAAAATACCGCGACTCGTTTCCAGCGTGTTTGCAAATCCCTGTCAAATCCGCCACATAGAGGATTGATGGAGACTTAAGACATGATCAGACAAGTTGCCGGATTGGTCATGCTTGGCTTGGGCCTATGGCTGGGCTGGGGGGCGCTTGAAGCGATCCTTGCTTTCACCAGCCGGGGCGGCAGTGTTGCCAGCGCCCTGCTGGAGCCACCAACAGGCATCATCCGCGCGGTCAGCACGGCCTTGATGACGCTTGGCGGCCTGATCGTCATCGCGAATGTGCGCCTGGGCGCGACCATCGCAACGGTGGGATCGATCTTCTTCGCCATACTCGGCGGATTGATGGCCATCTCCGGGGCCGATTCCGGACTCTGGATGGATGAAGTCATCTTTGGCCTGGCCGCCATTGCCCTGTCGGTCCTGTTGCTGACATTACGTCGCCCCTAGGCGTTTCTCGCATTGCATTTGCCGAAGACCACACTAGGTTGCCGCCACATTCTACTGGCGAGCTGAAACAGGCAAAAAATCCATGGCAGAGACTTATGACGTCGTGATCATCGGCGGTGGCCCAGGCGGCTACAATTGCGCAATCCGGGCAGGACAGCTGGGGCTGAAAACCGCCTGTATTGAAATGCGCGACACCTTAGGCGGGACCTGCCTGAATGTCGGCTGTATCCCGTCCAAGGCTTTGCTGCATGCGTCGGAATTCTACGACGCGGCGAAGAATGATTTTGCCAGCATGGGCATCAAGACCGGCAAGCTGGACGTCGATCTGGAACAGATGATGGCGCAAAAGGCCGATGCCGTGGATGGCCTGACCAAGGGCGTGGCGTTTCTGCTCAAGAAGAACAAGGTCGATCACATTCAGGGAAAGGGCCAGATCAAGGGCCCAGGCCAGGTTGCAGTGACAGGACCGGACGGCAAGACGCAAACGCTGACCACCAAGAATATCGTCATCGCCACGGGATCCGAACCATCCACCCTGCCCGGCATCGAGATTGATGAAGAGCGGATCGTTTCCAATACGGGCGCGCTCAGCCTGAAAGCCATCCCGAAAAAGCTGGTCCTGATCGGGGCGGGCGTGATCGGTCTGGAAATGGGCTGTGTCTGGTCGCGACTGGGCTCAGAGGTGACCGTGATCGAATATCTCGACCGGATCCTGCCAGGCACCGATAATGAAATCGCCAAGGAAGCCCAACGCACGTTCAAGAAACAGGGCCTGACTTTCAAGCTCGGCACCAAGGTGACCGGTGTTGAAAAGCTCAAGACCAAGCTCAAGCTGACCATGGAACCCGCGGCGGGTGGCGACGCTGAAAGCCTCGACGCCGACATCGTCATCGTCGCGGTCGGACGCCGTCCTTATACAGAAGGACTGGGCCTCGAAAACGTCGGTGGCAAGACCGATCGGCGCGGTGTGATCGAGACGACTGACCATTTCAAAGTCGCCCCTGGGGTCTGGGCGATTGGCGACTGTATTGCCGGGCCGATGCTGGCCCACAAGGCGGAAGATGACGGCGCCGCGGTGGCCGAGCTGATCGCTGGCAAGGCCGGACATGTCGATTACAATCTGGTGCCCGGCGTGGTCTATACCAATCCGGAAATTGCCACGGTTGGTCAGACCGAAGAACAGCTGAAGGAAGCCGGGATCAAATACAAGAAGGGCAAATTCCCTTTCATGGCCAATTCGCGCGCCCGTACCAATCATGAAACGACAGGGTTCGTGAAGATCCTGGCCGAGGAAGGCACTGACCGGATTCTGGGCGCCCACATGATTGGCGTCGGCGTCGGTGAGTTGATCCACGAGGTCTGTATTGCCATGGAATTTGGCGCCTCATCCGAGGATATTGCACGTACATGCCATGCCCATCCGACCATGTCCGAAGCCGTCCGTCAGGCGGCGATGGGGGTCGAAGGCTGGACCATGCAAATGTAAGCCGGATTGGCTCGCCAAAAATTCATGTGAACTTGTGCAATCTGGGATAGTGACCATTCCGGCGAACCCTGTTACGCGCGGTGTCGAAAATTCTAATTGCGGACGCCTCAGAGCCTTTCCATGCTTCTATTTTCTCTCTTCACATTCCTGGCTGCGACGGTCGGCGTTCAGGAGACTTATACGCGCGGCTGGGTCGAGCATGCCCGGATCATGCCTGACCGTTTGTTGATGTCGGCCAAACTCGATAGCGGCGCACAGACGACGTCGATCCATGCCGAGATTCTCGCGGCCGGTAGCGCGGATCAGGTGCTTGACGATCAAAGCCTGGTCGAACAACTCGCTGACACGGAATCTGATGCGCGGGCGATGCTGAGCATCAGAATGATGGACGGTCCGGCGCCGGATGATCCACCGGCGCTGGAAATTTCTCCGCTGGAAGACGCGCTCGAGACAGGCGAAATGCCGGAAATGATCTCGTTCCGGCTGACCAGTCGCGGCGGCAAGGAAGTCATTTATACGGAACCGGTCGTGCGCTGGGTCTCCATTCGCCGGCGCGGCGGCGGCTTTATTGTGCGCCCGGTTGTGATGATGGATCTGTGTATTGCCGGCGTGCGGGTTCGTGGCGAGGTGAACCTGGCAGATCGATCCGGGTTTAACTACCCACTTCTGATTGGTCGCAATATGCTGAGCGATGCCGGCATCAGCGTCGACTCCCGGCAGATATTTGCCGCGCGTCGCGCCTGTCCGGAAGACGAATAGCAGACCTTTCGAGCTACAGGTTTAGCGGCGCGCTCAGGTGAGCCCTTCCTTGAAATTCGCAATCGGCTGGCTGCGGACGCGAACGCCCGTCGCGGCGAACACCGCGTTCGCCAAAGCAGGTGCAATGGGCGGGGTTCCCGGCTCGCCGCCGCCGCCGACTTTGGCACCGCTATTGATCACTTCGACTGAAATCTCTGGCGCTTCCGACATCCGCAACATCGGATAGTCATGGAAGTTGGATTGTACGACGGCGCCCTCTTCAATCGTGATGTCGCCATACAGGGCCGCGGTCAGACCATAGATGATGCCACTTTCAATCTGGGCGATGAAGCCGTCCGGATTCATCGCAAAGCCTGGATCTGCGGCACACCAGACATGCACGACCTTTGGCTCTGGCCCGGTGACATCGACCTCAACCACTTGCGCCACGACGGTGCCGAAGGAATCGACCAGCGCGATGCCCAGTCCGCGTCCTTCCGGCACGGTGCGGCCCCAATTGGCGGCCTCTGCCGCCGCATCCAGCACAGCCAGATAGCGCGGTGAATGTTCCAGCAATTTGCGGCGATACCGATAGCCATCCATGCCGGCCTGATCAGCCAGTTCATCAATAAAGCTCTCAATGAAAAAGCCATGTTGCGTATGATCGACGGATCGCCATGGCCCGAACCGGACATGGTGGTCGACATGCGCATAATGGATCAGTTGATTGTCAATCTTGTAGGGGATGTGCGAGGCCTCTGGCGGATCATGCTTCTGGGTGAAAAGATTATCCCATGAGACCGGCATGCCGTCCTCGTCCAGACCCGCCCGGAAGCGGCTGACTGAGGCGGGGCGATACCAGTCCTGCTGTGTGTCCTGCTCCCGCGACCAGATCATCTTGATCGGGTGATCGAACTCGCTGGCAATCTCAACCGCCATCAAGGGATAATCGGGATTTGACCGGCGACCAAAGCCGCCACCGAGCAGCACATTGTGCACCGTCACATCATGTTTCTTGACGCCGGTTGCGCCGGCAATCTCGTCCCGCACCGCCAGCGGGTTCTGCAGGCCGGACCAGAGATCAACCTTGCCTTTGCGCACCCAGGCGGTCGCATTGAGCGGCTCCATCGCCGCGTGGGCCAGGAAGGGAACAGTGTATTCCGCTTCATAGACGCGTGCAGCCGAATCGGTGGCTCGGCGCACATTGCCGACCGCGACATCTTCCTCGCCCTTGTCGCCCGCATCTGCCATCGCAGCGCGCAATTGCGTAAAGATATCGGCCTGATTTAGCGTTTCAGAGCCGGTTTCAGACCAGGTCACGTCGAGTTGCCGAATGGCATTCTCGGCCTGCCAATAGCCGTCAGCGACGACGGCGACGAAACCGCCCTTGTCGAGCACTTTGACAAAGCCCGGCATGTCGCGGGCATAAGTATCATCGACCGACACCGTCTCCGCACCAAGAACAGGTGGTCCCATGACGGCGGCATATTTCATGTCCGGCAGGTCGATATCGATGCCGAATTCGGCGGTG
>JBCCZH010000270.1:0-4831 GCA_039188075.1 Pseudomonadota bacterium | reverse complement strand
GGCTTAACCATGCGAGCGTCATATGACGCATTTGGGTGGCGGGCATTGTGTCCTAGGAACTTGAAACTCTACACTCTGTAATAAGTCGTAAGCATGATCGCGCGGCGGCTCAAGGCCTCAGCACTGTTAAGGAAGTTTAACCCGCATGCAGACCGAAATTCATGCCGATATTGACGCCTATTTTGAGCAGAATTTTCTGAAGAACGACCCGGTTCTTGAGAAAATTGCCCTTTCAAGCACTGAAAATGGCCTCGTCCCGCACGCCGTTACGCCGCTTCAGGCAGCATTCCTGGCCATGCTGATTCGGATGTCGGGGGCCGAAGCAGTGCTCGAAATTGGCTGTCTGGGCGGATATTCCGCCGTTGCCATGGCCCGCGCCTTGCCGCGTACGGGGCGTTTGCTAACCACGGAAATCGATAGACGCACCGCCAAGGTCGCACAGGACAATATTGACGCGTCCGGATTTGCTGACCGGATCGACTTGCGGGTTGGTCCGGCCATGACTGTCCTCGATGCTGAAATCGCGGCTGGAACCCTGTTCGATTTTGTCTTCATCGATGCCGACAAGGTCAATCACAAAAACTATCTCGAACGCGCCCTGCAAATGTCGCGGCCAGGGACCGTGATTGTGGCCGATAATATTGTTCGCGGTGGCGCGGTGCTGGATGCAGAGAGTGAAGAGAATAGTGTCAAAGGCGTGCGGGCGATGATCGCTTATGCGGCGACGCTGGATCATGTCGAGATGACCGCGCTGCAGACCGTGGGCGAGAAAGGCTATGACGGCATGGCGATTTTCCGCGTCACCGGGCGCGGCTAGAGATCGCGCCAGGTCACCGTGACGCCAAGCTCGCGAAACACCTCGTCCCAATAATCCTTCAAGGCGCCGCGTTGCATGTCGACATAACGCTGGCGCGGGATCAGCCGGATTTCCAGCGCCACGCCGTTCAAACTGTCGCCAAACCGGCGCATTGTGGCATCCGCTACTGTCAGCGATTCCGGCAGCCCCTCAGGCAGGGCGCCGCCGCCCCCATAAGCGGTGAATACGTCCGAATTCTGTAACATGTCGGAGATGATCACGATCCGGCGCCGGGGCGCACGATCGGAAAAGGCTTCGGTCTGACCCAACCGGGCCAGCGCTTCCAGGACCGGGCTGTTCGGAGCCTCTTTCGGCACGACCAGGTCTTCCAGCAGGGTTTCCAGCGGACGGTTGAATTTCTCATTGAACCGCTCCTCGATCTGTTCGGGATTGCGGAATAGGGCATTGACCTGGTCACCGCGCCCGGGATTGCACAAGGAGAACTCCCCGCGCGGGTCGAATTGGCCATATTGATCGAGCTCGAACAGGGTCAGCCGTTCGCCAATTTCCAGGCGGTCGCGCGTGCGGCGAATAATAGCGGCGATCAGCCCGGCCTGCTGCTCGCTATATTCATCGGTCTTGTCGATGATGACCGCCGTATGCGGCGGCAACTCATCGGAGATTTCGCACAGGGTCAGCTCGTCATAAGGTTCCGGCTGCAAGGCAAAAAACGCGAAGCCGATAATGGTCACGGCGAGGCCGGCCAGAACGAAATTCAGGATGGCCTGATTGCGCTGCTTCTTCTGTCTGGTTCGCCGGCGCCGCGCCATTACTGCCCCGTTCTGGCTTTGAATTGATCAATGATCTTATGCTCAAGGCCGAACTCGTCTGACAAGGCATCATCGGTGGTGCGGAGGAGTTCCTGATACGGCGCCATCATGTCGCGCATGGTGCGATGAATAACCATTTTCTCCTGCGGGTTCAGATCCTTGTTCTCCATGCCAGCTTCGCCATGCTTCACTTCCAGGACCATTTCCTTGATGTCGTCATAGCTGTCTTCGAAATCATAGAGGGCATCCTGAAGGTCGACCCGGGCGCGTTCCAGACCACGGGCAGCGTCGCTGAAGCCCGGAAACGGCGAGTCCAGGCGACGGCCTTCAAAGGCCGCGAAAGCGGCGATGGCCAGGCCGAGGGCGAACAGAACCATCGCGTCCAGCGAATGCAAGGCAAATGGGCGGCACATGGCATTGGTTGCAGCGCTGCCAATCGTCTCGCCCAGCGGCGAGCTTAATATCTTGTCGCACACCGCAGGGTCGACGATGAAGTGGGGAATCACGGTCGTGGGCAAATCATCCGGCAGCTCTTGTCCCAGCGCTTGCATATCAAGAGTGTTGCGATAGTGCGCAGCGGACAGATTGACCAGAAAGACCAAAGACAGACCGACAATGATCGCGATCAGACCCATCAGGACATAGAGATTGCGGCGGCTGAGAATATTGTCCCAGTCAATCGGCATCGAAATGTGGCGCATGCCCCAATAGCCGACAATGAAGAACGCCGTCGCGACATTGGCAAGTGATACAGCCGCCGCCTGAAAGATGCCGCCCGCCAGACCGAACTCGCTTTGTTTAGCGAAGAAATAGGCATTGGCCGCGCTTTCAAAAATGATCATCAGTGCGATGATCGACATTTGCAGCATCGGGACTTTCGGATGGCTTGAAATATAATGCACGCCGCGCCCGGTCGTCTGTCCGAGCTTCAGTTTGTCGTTTCGCGGATTCTGATCGTCGGTTGCATTCCCTTGGCTGGCCTCGGCCTTGCGCTTGCGTTTGCGCGGAAGATGATAATCACCGCCCAATTGCCGAAAGCGATAGAAGCTGAGCGCGGCGCGCGTGGTATAGTCGGCCTGTACCACGACCTGATTGAACGCATCGCTTGGGCGCTTGGTCAGGTCGATAATGTCCTGCTCTTTCAGCGCACCCGTCATGTTTGACGTTTGGTCATTCATGGCCAGCCTCCCGATCTGTAACCCTACTTAATCGTTAACCTTTTAGTAAGAACTTATGGCAGGCATTTGATGAAATGTGCTGATCTCGGGGCAAAACATTGGGGCTCGCCACAATTTGTTCCGGCGCGTATGACGGGGCATGGCTTTCTCTGCGGACCAGCTGGAACGACACAAGCGCCACATCCTGCTCAAGGAAGTGGGCGGACCTGGTGTGCGAAAGTTGCGGGATACGAGCGTCTCAATTATCGGGGCCGGCGCGCTGGGTGGGCCCTGTGCCTTATATCTGGCCGCGGCCGGCGTCGGCGAGATCGAACTCTGGGATGATGATGCGGTCGACCGTTCCAACCTGCAGCGTCAGATCCAGTTTGCCGATGCCGACATTGGCACTTCAAAAGTTGCGACGCTGGCGGAGCGTTTGTCGGCGCTTAATCCTGATGTTGCCGTGCGTGTGCAAGCGGAACGGTTCTCTGATCAGTCCACGCCTGCGGGACGCATTCTGATCGATGCCACGGACAATTTCGAAACCCGCTTCGCACTGAATCGCCTGGCGCATCGCAGCGGCCGGGCCATGGTCTCGGGCGCGGCGAGCCGGTGGAGCGGGCAGGTCTCTGTCTATGCGTCGGGTCTGGTGCCGGATGCACCCTGTTATCAGTGCTTTGTGCCCGATCTACCGCCTGCCGCCGAAGCTTGCGACGATGTCGGCGTGGTCGGCGCGTTGACTGGCATGATTGGCAGCCACATGGCGCTCGAGACAATTAAGCAAATCGTCGGTGCAGGAAAGCCACTGATCGGGCGATTGCTCATTGTTGACGGGCTCGCCAGCGAAAGCCGCATTCTGAAACTTCGTCCGAACCCGGACTGTTCGGTCTGCGGCCAGTGAATCTTTCCTTTGACAGCGTTAATTTTTGACGGTTTTACGACACTGAGTTTCGTGGAGTGTCCGGATGTTACGCAGAACGCTTGCGGTCGGTCTGACCATTGTTGCTGTCCTCGCCGCTGGCTGGCTGGCGCTGCGACGCGCTGACATTCCGTATGATACTTTGGAAATGGTCTATGCGACCCCGGACAGCCAATTCATGACGCTGGATGATGGGCTGAAAGTCCATTTTACCGATACTGGCCCTCAGGATCGCTCGGCCATTGTTCTGGTCCACGGCTTCTCCGCCTCCTTGCACACCTGGGACGCCTGGAAGACTGATCTGGAGCTGGATTACCGCATCATTACGTTGGACCTGCCCGGGCACGGTCTGTCGCGCGCCGACGATCCCATAGATGCGACCATCGATCGGTTCGTCGAGGTGGTCTACGCGGTCACCCAACGCCTCGAGGTCGATCGGTTCACGCTGGCGGGCAGTTCCATGGGCGGCAACACAGCCTGGCAATATGCCTTGCAGCATCCGGAGACCCTGGATGGCTTGATCCTGGTGGCGGCCTCCGGCTGGCCGGAAGAAGAGGGCGAGGGCGATGATTCGCCCTTTATCTTCACCGTACTGAGCAACCCGATCGGGCGGGCGGTGCTGAAAGATCTGGATATGACGTCGATGACGCGGTCCGGTCTGGAATCATCCTATTCGGACCAGGCTTTGGTGACCGATGAATTGGTCGAGCGATTTGTGGCTTTGTCCCGCGCCCCGGGCCACCGCGCCACGCTGCTCTCGATCATGACCGGCGATCGCGTTTTTGCGACGCCTGAAATCCTGTCACCGATTTCGGTGCCAACTCTGTTAATGTGGGGGCGCGAGGATAATCTGGTGCCCGTCTCGGGCGCGCAGAAATTCGCCGATGCGATCGAGGGATCGCAAGTCATCATCTATGATGGCATCGGCCACATTCCGCAGGAAGAGGTTCCAGCGCAGTCAATTGCCGACCTTCGCGCCTTCATGCTGGAAGTCGAATGGAGCGCGCTGGACGAAGAGGCGATCATCCCGGCGGGCGATCCTCGCATGGACGAGAACCGCCCGGACGATGAAAGTCCGAACTAGAACCTATTCCAGGTCGCGCGTCAGATCAGCATAGATGAGCTGTGT
>JBCCZH010000269.1:0-4835 GCA_039188075.1 Pseudomonadota bacterium | reverse complement strand
TTTGATGTTTTGATTTGTGACTATGAGTTGAGCGTAGATGTCTCTGGTATCGATGTCGTGAACAGGTTACGCGGGAAGCATCCTGATCTCGCCGCCGTAATGATCTCCGGAAACACGTCCAAGGAGCTACGGGCGTCCGCGGAAGGATTGGCAATTCCACTTCTGCACAAGCCGATCCGACCGGCGCAATTGCGATCGGCTTTGCTCAATGCATTGCTGCAATCACACGAAACCGCGTGAGGCGGCATAAGACGCCGCTGCTGAACGGGAAGCGACGCCCAGAGACTTTAGCAATGCCGAGACGTGAATACGCACAGTGAACGGCGATATATCAAGTTCACGCGCGATTTCCTTGTTCGACATGCCTTTGCAGATATAGCGCAACACTTCGATCTGCCGACCGGTCAAGGCGCCCAGGGCATCGTCGCTCACCGCGTGTGGCCCGGTTTCATGCGAGGCACGCAAAACCACAGATTCGCCATCCATCACCGCCAGGAAAGCCGCTGAAATGTCGTCAGGGCGCGCCGATTTCGATACAAAACCGTTTGCACCGGCGCTCATCACATCTTCGATCAACTCGCTCTCCGAGATCATCGACACTACGACAATGGGCGTAAGCGGGAGCGCGCGTCGCAATCCCGGAAAGTCGCGCGGCGCATCGAAACCCGGGAAGATGAGGTCAAGCAGGACCAAATCGGGTTTTGCGTCGGCATTCAGCTCGCGGTTGAGGATGGCGGCATCGCCCGCTTCAACAATCTCTGCCCCTTCGAAGAGATTGCCAAGCATGGTCATCATGCCATTTCGAAAAACCGGATGATCGTCGACCAGTAAAATTTTCATGTCTCGGTCCCCCCACCGATCGAAGATGAACTGATCGACCTTATCATATCCGGTCGCTTGGACTTTACTCGTGCGAACGTCCTTCATCCTTGTCCTTCTCTACGGCCGGTTTGCCCTTGTCACCAGCCCCCGCAGGATCTGGTGGTACACGAATGATTGGCGGTGGGGGCGGCGGCGGTGGTGGAATGGTGATGTCGCCAGGCGGATGGCCGCAGACATCGTCCTTCTCGACCGCCGCATTGACGAGTTTCCAGTCATCGCCCTTTTGCACGTGACATTTGCACTCTATTTCAATCTGCTTTTGCTGCGCCGAACAGTCCCCTCCACTTTCCTGACACGTGGACCATTTCGAAATCAGATCATTGCACTTCTGCATGTATGACGCTGATGCGGGCATCGCAAAAATACCGGCCGAGATTATCCCCCCGACGGCCGTTGCAATCATATAACGCATAGGTTTTCCTCCTGGTTGTCCCAATCCTCAAATGACCAGACCGGAGCGCACGCCTCAATTAGGACGGATGCACTAGATGGCCCCGACTAGTGCATCTGTACGGGTAGCTTTTTGCTGCCTGACTTTCGAAACTCCTCCGCAAATTAAATTCCACGCGTGCTGGTAAAAAGGGGACCGTCACGATGCTCGCTACACGCACCAAATTCGCGTTCCTGTTTTTTCTAGGTGCTGCAATGCTCGCCGGACCACAACAGGCGCAAGAAACGCCGCCAGCGGATGAGCCCGCCTCAAGCGTCCTGGTGATCCATGACTGGTCAAACTCCATGTGGGGCGCATTTGCGGATGGCACGCGCAAGTATGAGGCGGGCGTCACAGCCCTGACCAATGCGCTGGATACCGGATTTGGCGGTCGCCATGTCGGGTATCGCGCCTATGGTCATCGTCAGCCTGGCGATTGTCGGGACTCTGAGCTTGTCAGCGACTTTGATGCGCTGGACGTTGTCAGACCGGAAATTGTCGACACGCTCGGAAAGGTCCGCCCGACGGGGAAAACGCCGATCACATACAGCCTCCAGGAAGGGTTGAAGGATTTCAAAGGCGGCTCGGGTGACATTCTGTTGATCAGTGATGGTATCGAAACCTGCGATGCCGATCCATGCGAATTGATGCGCGAGTGGAAAGCAAGCAATGTCAATATCCGCGTCCATGTTGTCGGCGTTGGATTGAATGAGCTCGAGCGAACAGCCATGGCCTGCATTGCCGAAGAATCCGGCGGGACCTATCTCGATGCGGAATCGAGCGAAGGGTTTGACCAGGCGCTTAACCAGGTTGCGGACACTATCGAAACGGTAAGCGCCCCAGCGCCTGTCGACTCCTCAGAGCTCCACGCCATTATCATTCGCGCGCATGATGCCAATGATCGCCACTATCGCATTGGCGGCGAGATTCGATTGAACGGGGAGAAAGTCGGCGATGCAACAAGTATCGGCCATGGCCGCAACGTGGTCGATGGGCCAGGTGAATATGAACTCCATATTGGGCCGCTGCTGAGGGATGGAAGCGTGTATCGCCCGGTCGTACAATCCGTCACGGTCGATGCGGCCGGCGAGACGCGTGTCGATGTCCTGGTAGAAGCTCCTGCCCGTGTGACTGCGAATTTTGTCGAAGATGGCGAACCGCACCCAGGGGCGAATGTTTCCGCCTGGCAGGATGGCGAGGAAGTCTTCACCTTTCGCGCCAAGGATGAGGCGCTGGCTGCCCCAGGAAACTATGAATTCCGCACCGAACCGAATGCGGACAATAAGCTGGTCCTGCGTGAAACCCTGCTAGAAGACACTGACACCGAACTCCTGTTCGAACTCAACAAGACCGTTCGCTTCATGATCCTATATCGCTTGCCAAATGGCGAGACGTTCAAACGCAATGGCGAATTGTGGCAAGATGGCGAGAAAGTCTACAGCACCTATGCACGCTTCTCGGGTGCCCGGCCCGGCATCTACCAGCATCGTTCGGACAATCAAAACCTGCCCATAGACGGGGTTGAGATCGAAATATCTGAAGACGAGCAAGTGATCGAAGTGCCGGTCGAAGCTGGCTTCATCACCATCGCCTTTGAAAACACGCTCGAAAACTATGCCCGCGAAAAACTGCCCACGCGGGCGCTTCTGGTTTCGCTCGACCGGGGCAATAGCGATTATTCGACCCCTGGCCGACCCATCGCGGTCAAACCCGGCCGCTATGCTGTCGAAGGCTTTGGCAATGACGGATTTTTCGACCGCCCGGAAGTAGAAATCGCGAACGGCGAGAGCCTGGACGTCATGCTGACCCCGAGGCCGTTAGGCGAGTTGGTCATGACCTATGCTGAATCAGAAAACTATCTGCGAACACCTGATCGCGCTTCCGCCTACGCGTTGGACGGCCAGCGCATCATTGGCGGTATTTTGCGTCCTGGCGCGGTCCGCAAGTTTCTGCCCGGCAATTATCGGATCGAGGGATACAGCTATGCCGGTGACATCGAGGCGCAGGACGTCGAAGTCGTTGCCGGTGAGCGTACGGAAGTCGTGCTTCGTCTGCGCGGCGAATAGATAATAGGAATTGGAGATCCCATCATGATGAACAAATCTAGCGCACTCATGTTCGGCGTGATCGTTGCCGCACCCGCCGCGTTCGCCAATCCAGACACACCGCAACTGCACCCCGTCGAAGCCGTTTGTGTCGACTATGAGCAAAGTGGGCAGATGCAGTCCGGAACATCGACCCGCTGCCATCGCGACTATGGGTATGAGCAATATGAAATCTCGAACGTGACGATCGGTATGGCGGGTTTCAGCCAAAGCCAGTCGACCTTCACAGTGACGATCGGAGACACGATTTATGCCATCGATACGGATAACAACACGGCCACGCAAACCGTGAATCCGATGTATCAAGGCATCGCCGATGCGGTCGCTCAATCGGGGTCAGATTCTGTCTCGGATGCATTTTTGAGCGCCATGGGAATGAGCCCGACCGGGCAGTCCAAGACCGTGATTGGCCTATCCTGCAATGTTTATTCATCGTCGATGATGGGCACGGCATGTCTGACCGAAGATGGATTGATGCTGGAGCAAAGTGTGATGGGCACGCAAGTGACAGCGACCGCGGTGACCTATGATGAAGGCGTCATGGAAAATTATCGACGCCATGAGTCCGCGACCATTACGCAGGGCCCGGATCTCTCTAATGGTCTAGGCGGCCTCACCGACTTTCTCGGACAGGGGAATTAGCATGACCTTTCGGACCGCTATACTCCTCGCCGCTTCAGTGTTTACGGTCCACCAATTCGGCGGCCCTGCACTCGCGCAATCGAATGACGAGTCAACGCAAGCCAAAACGGATTATGCCGATGATCCATCCTATCAAGCCGCCCGGCGTCTGCTCGAAGTGTTCGCCGGTGTCGCGAACGAACGCACTCTTGAGGAAGAGCGCGCGCAAGAAGATGATTTGTCGACTGATCCCTGGCCAGAAGCGCCAAAAGTGGACGGATGGGAGCATCACTATTTCATCTTTCAGGGGGAAAACTACTTTCCCATCCTGAACGCCTATGTCACGCCATATGTCACGCTCTTCTCACTGCAAGAGGGCTACACGCCGGTCGGCCAGGAGAATAAAAACTGTGGCCGGGACATCACGCACCAGACGATGCAGGAAGGCACCGTTTCGGTCACCAGCTCAGCTGCAGAAGGCGCCCTGATCGGCGATGCAGCCGGCGCGCTCGCTGATGCCCGGCGATATGGTTGTCCGAATACGGTCGGTGAGCTTTGGGGGTCTGGCTCGCAGATTATGGACAAGGATCACAATCCGCTCGCCGAGCAATGGTTTTCCGACGGGACAAAAGCCATCATCGCCGGCGACTTTCCAAGCCATGATGAAGATCGCTATGAGGAGGATGGGCCATCAGATTTCCTGGTCGTGTTCAGTGGCGGCGCCGACCGTCTCGGCGACCCGGCTATCCATCCGCTGCCTGTGGCGAAAATGATTGTCGCGGATTATCCCGTTTTGC
>JBCCZH010000268.1:0-4839 GCA_039188075.1 Pseudomonadota bacterium | reverse complement strand
GGTTTTTCCGGAATGAAAGCGGAGACCATTGGCGTGTAGACAAAAGCCGGGATCAGCAAATGCGCGCTGACCTGACAATCCTCTTCCTGCCGCAAGGCATGCGCGATGCTTTCCGTATAGGCGAGGACGCCTGATTTGGAGAGATTATAGGCGTAATTGCCAGGTGGTCGGGTAATCCCTTGCTTGGATCCTGTATTAATCACGGTTGCTGGCTCTCCGTGCGCCAGCATGCCCGGCATGAAAGCGTGGCAGCCATGAATAACGCCCATCAGGTTCACCGAGATGATGCTGTGAAACGCATCCAGGTCTTCCCACGGCTTGGTGCCCATGCGCCCAATGCCGGCATTGTTCATCAGACAGTGAACCTTGCCAAATTCAGCTTCCACCTGATCGCGCAAAGCATTGACTGCGTCCGCATCGGAGACATCGCAGACATAGCTTGCGATTTTGCCGCCCCCGCCCGACAGGGCCGTTTCAGCTTGTTTCAGGGCGTCGGCTTTCATATCGACCAGACCGACATTCATGCCGGCAGCGGCGAACCGTTTCGCCGTTTCGAGGCCGATTCCGCCCGCCGCTCCGGTGACAATTGCCGTATTGCCAGACTTCAACCAGTTCATGTGCCATCCCTCCCGGCGCGCAGACGTGCGATCAGGGTCGGCACGTCATATTCATCATCGCCCTCATAGCGCGGTGCATTGCGGGCATAGGCGTCTTCAATCCTGTCATGGATCGGTTTGATCCGCTCAATATTATAGGCATGCGTGACGACATAGAATTCACCCGCCGCGATTTGTGCGACGACCTTTTCGGCAAATGTATCGGCATCCATGGCGAATTGTTCGGAGCCTACTGTCATCTCCGAGGCTACAAAGCCTGGCACGATCATGCCGATCTGGATGAAGTCCGGAAAGTCATCGCGCATGGCTTCCGTCAGCCCGCGCACCGCATGCTTGGAGGCGATATAGGCTGCGCTATTGGTGACCGCGTTGAAGAAGGCGTTTTCCGACGCGACATTGTAAATCGCGGCAGGTTCGCCTTGTGCGATCATGCGCTTGCCGAAAATCGCCGCGCCGTGCCAGACGCCAAACAGATTAACGTCGAACAGCCGGCGCATGTCCTCCAGTTTGACCTCTGGCAGAGGCGTGCGGCCGATCGATATGCCGGCATTGTTAATCAGCACGTGGGCGCCGCCATATGTTTCCCAGGCGAAGTCCGCAAATGAGTCCATACTGTCCGACTGCGTGACATCCATGACCATGGCGGCCGCGTCGATGCCCAGCTCGGCCAGCGTCGCCATCGCTTCATCCAGCCGGTCTTGTCGGGGTTCGCCGATCACGATTTTGGCGCCCAACGCACCGAACCGTTTGGCCAGGCCGAAACCAATCCCTGTGGCGCCGCCTGTGATGACGACGACCTTGTCCTTGAAGTCTTCCATTTCTTTGCCTCCCATCCGAACACCCTATAGCGCGCATACGAACGCGACGAGGGCCAGACTGGTGTTCACGCTTTTTGTAAAGCGCGCCGAGGTCAAGGTGTCACGCGGCGGCAGAACAGGGGTGGTGAACCAGAGCGGAAGCGCCATATGAGGCATATGCAAGTCTATAATGACCCGAACGCCATGCCGGAAAAGCCGCCAATCTTTCGCAAGGGCTTTCCGACTGTGATCCTGATTCTGGCAGGTGCGATCATTGGCGTCTCGCTGGTGCAGTTCAACGCCTCAGACCAGTTGCAGAACTGGATGTTCGCGACAGCTGCCGTCGCTGGTGGACCGAGTTTCGAGAATGTCTACCGCCCCTGGGGCGATTTCGCACCTTATGTCTTGCACACATTTCTGCATGGCGGGTCATTTCATCTGATGATGAATATGGCGATGCTGATCGCGCTCGGCCCTATCATTGCGAACGTACTGGGCAATTCAATGAAAGGCGCGCTCCTGTTTCTGGCGTTCTTCGCCTTGTGTGCCGCAGGAGGCGGGCTCGCACAGGTGATCTGGTATGCGATTGAGGCGCAGGATGGCATCGCCATCGGGGCCAGCTCGGCCATTTCCGGCCTGCTCCCGGCTGTCGGCTATTCACGCGGTGGGGTGAAAAGCGCTTGGTCGATCAGCGTCCCCTGGATCCTGATCAATGTCGTACTTGCCTTCCTGGGCGGCGATGTCGGCGTGATGCAGATTGCCTGGGCGGCGCATCTCGGGGGCCTCGCCGCAGGGTTCAGTTTCCCGCTTTTTACACGCCTCGCACAACCGGCGCGCTAAGCCCCCGGGCGCCGGTCTTGCGCAGGGCTTCACGCTTGAAGCGATAAAGTTCCGCCGGTCGCCCGCCTGTGCCGCTTTCCATTTCACCAGTCCCTTCGACCAGACCCGTGCGATCAAGGGCGCGGCGGAAATTCTGTTTGTGCAGGACCTGCCCCAGAATGGCTTCCACCGTGCCTTGCAAGGCGGTCAGGGTGAATCGATCTGGCATCAATTCGAAGACGACCGGGCGATAGCGGATCTTGGACCGCAACCGGCTGATCGCAGTCGCCAGAATACGCCGATGATCAGATGCCATCGGTTCGCCGAGTTCCAGATCGGGCAGCGGCAGGTCGCGGTCGCGGGCGCATTCAGCCACCAGGCCGGCCTCATAAAGCAGCTCATAGCGTTCGAGCACCGCTTCGTCCGGCCAATCATTGCCAGCCAGTCCGAAAGCGGTTTCGGCGCGCGACGAGCGATCCGGATTACCCGCAGCCCAGGTCGTGAGCTTTGGCGCAATCACCTCATCCATGATGGCGGGCGGTCCACCGCGCCGGTCTTCCCATGGAAAATGACGATACCAGCCGCGCCAACGCGCCTCGAACGCATCTGGCAGGCGCTCGGCTTCCGGGGTCAGCGCCAGATAGCCGACGCTGACCACGCGCGAGTCAGCCGGGACGCTGAGCAAGGTTGCTTCCGGACTTTCCCGATCGCGATCGCCAAATGTGTAAAGCTGTTCAACATAGCCGAGCTGAAACCCGGTCTGCTGTTTCACCCAGCCGCGCAAGGCGAGTTCGAATGTACGATGCTGGTTCGGATCAAAGGCGCCAAAGGGCAGGGCGGTCACACCATCATCGCGGCGCGTGGCCAGCACGCGAGGCTTCTGGCCATCAAAGGCGACAATCACCACAGACAGGCCGATGATCAGGCTCATGCAGGCGCCTCAATATGCGCCAGTAGCGCCACCGTGCGCGCGATGAATTCGGCCTGTGCCGCTTCCGTCGGTTGCGGCGTCAGCGTCAGGTCGATGCCGCGCGGCGGATGGCCGAAAAAGCGATCTGATTCGGCTTCCGAGAATCCGGCCAATTGGGTCGCTTCGAACCAGGCGCAGATATTATCGGCTTTCTTGATCAGGCGCTTCAGGCTGGCGGGCGTTTCCGCCGGCAAGCCAAACCGGGCATGGATGGCATAAGCGAGGCGCGCCTCAATATCCTTATAGCCATCCCCGAGCACGGCCTTGAAGGGCGAGATCATGTCGCCAATGACATATTCCGGCGCATCATGCAGCAGTGCCAGCAGGCGCGAGCGGGGATCCAGCCGCGGCTCCAATTGCAGGCACAAGGCTTCGACGATGACGCTGTGCTGGGCCACGGAAAAGGCATGCGCGCCCTTGGTCTGACCGTTCCAGCGCGCGACGCGGGCCAGGCCATGGGCGATATCTTCAATCTCGACATCGACCGGTGACGGGTCGAGGAGGTCGAGGCGGCGACCTGACAACATGCGTTGCCAGACTCGGGCGGGCGGTTTGCGAGACGGGGTTCGGCTGGTCATCCGCCCCTGTTTACGCAAAAGTCATCCCGGGTAAAGAATTTGGGCGCTTTTGATTACCTTTTGCCTCGTTCCAGTCGGATTTGACTCAGCTCTCGTTAAGAGGTGCACGTCATATTGTAATCATTGACGGCGTAAGACCGAGGCATGGTGATGTTAAATTCAATGATCGAATGGGCTGGTCAAACCAGCACAGCGTGGTGGGTGCTCTCCGTAGCAGTCCTCGTCATCCTCGTCGAAGCCATCCGCGCCAGCAAGCAAGTCTTCTGGGCGGACATGATCGAGGATGACGAGTAGATCGTTCTCGGGCTGGGGGACATCTCCGACATTTTTTTGGTTTTGGCCGGGCGCTTATGCTTACCGGTTGACTGAATGATGTCAGCATTCGGCGTCAGAGCGGACACTAAATGGGGTTTGTGATAGAGACTAGGTGAGATTCTTTTTGCCCCGCGACGGCGCCCATGAACAAAACCGAATGGCCAGAGGTCCCCACTCTTTATGTCGGCGACGACGAGTACGCGCTCTCGGATGATGTGAAAATCGAAAAGTGGTCGAGCCTCATGTCCGAGAAACTTCGCAATTTGGCCGAAAATCTAGGTTGGAAGTACTGTATCGGGGATACAGCGTTGAGCCGCAGCAAGAAATTCAAGTTTATCTACCGTGCGAAAGTGCACTGGGAGACTGACGAAGGAGACTACGACTCCATCGAGCTGATCTGGTCGGATTATTCTGGCTTGTCTGGTTCTGGTGGTGGTCCGGTTTCCGAATTATCAAACGAAGGTCTCAAACAAAGACCGTTTAAAATTAGCGGCAGTACGGTGGTGTTTCCTGAAGCCGCAAATCCGGATTGGTTTGACGCGCCCTCACAACATGCAAATGACGATGACTGAAAGAGTCTGCTTTCGGCGTCAAAGCGGACATTAACTCAATCCGTTCGTCGCTCATCCCGGGCTTGACCCGGGATCTCCGCAAGTTCCCTCCAAGATTGCCAGAGATCCCGGCCTGCGCCGGGATGAGCGAATACCAGCTTGAATTGTCATCCCGGAAAGTGCGCAGCACTT
>JBCCZH010000267.1:0-4844 GCA_039188075.1 Pseudomonadota bacterium | reverse complement strand
CCGGGATAGGCGGCATCCAGTTCCGGAAAAACGCGGCTCAGGAGCTGTTCATTGGCGATTGCAGGTGTGCTGATCGATTCATCAATATCAGCGGTAACCGTCACCACGCGCCGCCCATTGATGCGATTGATCGATGAATAGGCCCGGCTCTCAGACGTCTCCGCGACGGTATACAAAGGCACGCTCGACCCATCGGGCAAGCGGATCCGCATCGCGTTCAGCGTCTGAAGCGACTGTCGCGCCGTTTCCGGATACCGGACAAAGACCCTGACTTCTTCGCGTCCGCGCTGAATACGCTGGACTTCTTCCCCGAAAAAGGTCTGGCGCACCTGACGCGCAACATCGCTTGGCGTCAGACCGGCGGCCCGGCCGGCATCAGTCAGTTCAAACAGCAATTGGCGCTTGCCGAGATCGAAACTGTCTTCGATCTGATTGGCGCCGGGCAAACGTTCGATTTCCGCTTTCAACCGGTCCGCCGCTTCGATCAGTGTCGCTTCGTCGGCATGGGCGAGTTCGAATTCGATATCCGAACCGAAACCACCAATTGATGCGGTAAAGGCCAGACGCTCTGCGCCCTCAATGCGACCGACTTCTTCACGCCAGGCGCGCTCGATCTCTGATGCAGACATGCGCCGCGTGCCAAACGGGATAAGTTCGATTTGAACCTGTCCCATATTTTCTGCTGCGCTGAACCCGGCATTGCCAATCGGCCCACCCCCTTGCGCTGTATTACCGCCGACGGTTTCCGCAATAGAGAGGAACAAGTCTTCCCCGCGCTCTTCCTTGACGCGTTCAGCGACTCTGAAAGCTGCGCCCGTAAGTTCCTGAATGGCGGCCTCTGTCCGATCGAACGGTGTACCTTCCGGCATGACCAGCGTCGCGGATATGTCATTGCCTTCGATATTCGGGAAGAAAACGAATTTCACCAGGCCGCTGCCGACCAGGCTCATACACAGGATGTAAAATGCCGTTGCTGCACCAAGCGTGGCGTACCGCCATTTGCCGACAAATCGGACGCCCTTGCGCACGACATGTTCGCTGATCCAGTCGATCCGCCTGGCCACCCGGCTCTGGATCGCCAGAACAGGTCCGCGCGACCAGGGGCGTCCATGACTGAGATGGCTTGGCAGGATCAGGAAGGCTTCGACCAGCGAGACGATCAAGACGCAGATCACGACAACAGGGATGGCGCGCGTAATGTCACCAAAAGTGCCACCAACGACCAACAAGGGCGAAAACGCCGCCACAGTCGTCATGACGCCGACTAGAACCGGAGAGAAAACACCGCGAACGCCATCAATCGCGGCCCGAGCACCGCTTTTTCCATTGGCAATTTCAGCATCAATATTCTCGCCAATCACGATCGCATCGTCGACCACAAGGCCAAGCACGATGATCAGGCCGAAGAGCGACACCATGGTAATCGTGACGCCTGCCGCTCCGAACAGCATGAAGCCGCCCATGAACGCTGTGGCGATGCCGATACAGACCCAGAAAGCCAGTTTCAGGTCGAGCATCAAAACCAGAAACAGAAAGACCAGCGCGAACCCGAACAGGGCATTGCGCAGCAACAGATTGATCCTCTCTTCCAGAATGCTGGTTTGATTGCGAAACTCGATGACTTCAATGCCTTCAGGCGGCGTGTACGTTTCCATGAAAGCATCGACGGCGGCCTTGACCGTGATGATATCCTCGGCCTCGGCACGCGACACTTCGACGAAAATGGCGGGTCGCCCATTATAGGTGTTCTTCAGCGGATCGCGCGTGAAACCATCTCGCACGGTGGCGATGTCGCCGAGCAGAATTTGCGCGCCATCTTCCAGATTTCTGATCACAATGGTTTCGAACCCGTCTCCGGTCAGTCGCCGTTGATTGGTCCGCAACAGATACTCGCCCGATTGTGTCTCGATCGAGCCGCCTGCCAAATCCAGCGACCCCGCCCGAACCGCGCGCGAAACATCATCAATCGACAGGCCATATTTCTGAAGCGTGTCTTCGCTCACCTCAATCGAAATTTCATAGTCTCGATCCCCTGCCAAACCGACCAACGAAATTCCGTTGCGCGTCAGAAGCTCGCGCTCAAGTTGTTCTGCGGCCTGTCTCAATTCCAGCGGTGTGACATTCCCCACCACGACCAGCGTGACGACGCCCCCTGTGGGTTTTGGCGCGGAGACGGTCTCACGTTCCGCATTTTCTGGCGGAAAATCGGCCAGGCGTTCGACCGCGGACTGGACATCATCCTTGACCAGGAGCTTGTCTGCGAAATCAGCCAGTTCAATCGTGACGGTGCCAACATTCTCTGATGCCGTGGATGAGACGCGCTTGACGCCATCAATCCCAAGCACTGCCTCTTCAACTCGGCGCGTGACGCCTTCTTCAACCTCGGCCGGGGTCGCCCCGGGATAAGGAACGCTGACGGTTACGATACCGGGCTGGATCGTCGGAAACACCTGGGTTCTGAGATTGCCCGCCATCAGCAGGCCCCCAATGAGTAGAACCACCATCAAGAGATTGGCGGCCACGGGATTGCGAACGAACCATCCGATCAGGCCACCGCCAATGTGATGATCCTCATTCGGCGGCATCTGCGCGACCTCCGTCGGCGACCACGACACCCGCTTGCCCTCGAATTCCGACAGGCTGGCCTTCTTCAGCCTCAAGAGGGGGCAGCGCGACAACGCCGTCCGCCATGTCGAATGGCGCGACGATGATACTGTTTCCAGAGTCCGCTTCGCCCAAAACCCTGATCGTTCGGGCCGCCAAAGCCTGATTCTCGACCACCCAGATCCCGGACTGACCTGTCAGCGCGGTTGCGGGCAACGTGATCGCACGTTCAACAGGATCAGCCGCAATCGTGACATCGACAAAATCACCAATGCGTAGACCCGAGCGATCGTCCGGGATCAAATACAGGTTGGACAATCGTGTGCGCGGATTAAGCGTTGCATCAATTCGCCCAATCGTGGCTGTTCTCTGTTCGGAAGCAATGCCGCGACGCTGAAACGTGGCCGAGCGGTCTTCGATAGGTTCGAGAATCGACAAATCGTCCGAGGATACCGGCACTGCGAGTTCAATACTGTCTAAGGAAACCAACCGCCCCAGCACCTGCCCAGGAGAGACGATTTGCCCGATATCGAGGGAGGATGCGAGTACGCGCGCATTGGTCGGGGCATAGACGCGGGTGCGCGTCAGCGACAGTTCGGATGTTCTCTTATTGGCTTCAGCGCTTGCCAATCGCGCTTTGGCAGCTTCGATCTGTGGTACGCGCGCGGCGAGGTCATTCACTTCGCGCCCTGGATAGAGTTCTTTCCATTCCTGAATGGCAATCCGGGCTTCGGCTTCAAGCTGTTGGAGGTCTGAACTGGCCGCGGCGATCTCGGACTCTGCGCGTTGTACCGCCAGAACATAGTCAGCGCGGTCTATCTCAAACAGAAGGTCACCCTTTTGCACTTCAGCCCCGGCCCGGAATGCAGAGCTGACCACGCGAATCTCGCCTGAGACCTGAGGACTGACTGAGACTTCAGCGGTCGCCTGAACGGTTCCATTCACACGAACGGTTGGGGCATAACGCGACATTTCAATATCAGCGATCCGCACTGTCACTTCAGATGCCCCGCGCAAATCGGCGATGCGCGGCGCCGGGTCATTGACCTGCCCTTTCAGGACCTGGGTCATTCCGATCGCGGCAGCAATGACACCGATCACAAAAGCCAGTTGAATAAAACCCAGCGTCCAACCGCTGGATCCGCGAGCTTCAGGTTCATAATCCGACTGATCCATAAGGATCTCCCAATAAAATGACTGACTGGTCAGTTATTACGTTTTTCGCAGTTTTCAATGCCTGCTAGATGAACTTTTTGTCGCAAATGCTTGGCGATGGGGCTCAATCGCTATACGCGCGCTAGGACGCATTGGATTGGAGCGACGAGATGGCGCAAGCACCCCTCACCCCGCCATATGATTTTGCCGACCTGCTCAGCTTCATGAAACAGCTCAGAACGCCGGTAACGGGCTGTGCCTGGGATCTGGAACAGAGTTTCGAGACCATTGCGCCTTACACGATCGAAGAGGCTTACGAGGTCGCAGACGCCATCGCACGGCAGGATACGAATGATTTGTGCGATGAACTGGGTGACCTGCTCCTCCAAGTCGTCTTTCATGCTCAAATCGCCTCTGATGAGGGACATTTTGCGATCTCGGATGTCACGCAAGCAATCTGCGACAAGATGATCAGGCGCCATCCGCATGTCTTCGGCGAGCAGGCGCAGCACAGCGCTGAACAACAAACCGCCGCTTGGGAAGAGATCAAGGCGGCGGAACGATCCAGCAAGGCTGAGCAAGACCCGAGCGCCCTGTCCGGGATCGCAACGGCCCTGCCCGCTCTGATGCGCTCCGAGAAGCTACAGAAACGCGCCGCCAGAACCGGGTTCGACTGGACCGATCCCAAGGACATTTTCAACAAGTTGGATGAGGAAATGGACGAAATTCGCGAAGCGATCGATGAGAATGACAAGGACCATATCGAAGAGGAAATCGGCGATTTCATCTTCGTCGCGGTCAATCTCGCGCGTCGTCTGAACGTCGATCCCGAAGTTGCGCTCAGAAAAGCCAATGACAAGTTCGAGCGTCGGTTTCGCGCCATGGAAAAGCGCGCCGAGGGCGGTGAAGCCGGCTTTGCGACTCTCGACCTCGACGCGCAGGAAGCGCTTTGGCAATCGGTCAAATCAGACGAACGCTGACCCAGCCTCGCTTCAAACCGAGTCGATTTGTTCCGAATAGTGGGTTGTCAGCTCGACAATGACCACGGCGAGCGCATGACCGGAAACACCGACGGTCCACCAGAT
>JBCCZH010000266.1:0-4847 GCA_039188075.1 Pseudomonadota bacterium | reverse complement strand
CCGCTTAATGCTGAGGTTCAGACCAGGGATGGCGATCTGGTGACCATTCATGGCGGCTCCTACGGCATTGGCGTCTCGCGCTGTGTCGGGGCGATCATTGAAGCCAGCCATGACGAGAATGGCATTATCTGGCCTGATGAAGTGGCACCGTTTGGCGCCGGGATCATTTCGATGAAGCCAGATGCCGATGATGTCGCTGGCGTCGCAGATGAGGCTTATGCGAAACTGTCTGCGGCCGGGAAGGACCCGCTTTATGACGAGACCGCGGACCGGGCCGGACCGAAATTCGCGCGAATGGAACTGATCGGCCTGCCTTGGCAGATCACGGTCGGCCCGCGCGGCGTCAAATCGGGCACGGTTGAGCTGAAACGCCGGGCGACGGGTGAGAAAGAAGATCTGTCGCTGGAGTCCGCAATCAATAAGGTGACGGGCGGCTGATGCGCATCGCGGCTCGGTCATCACGATTTGTCCATAATTCCGCAATAGGCCTCGAAACATGATTCGGGCTACCCCTTTTGGACAAGTTGAACGGACCTTGGCGTGGCGCTATTTGCGCGCGACGCGGGCCAATGGCGGTGTGTCCGTGGTGTCGATCGTGTCTTTTATCGGCATTCTGCTCGCCGTGATGGCGCTGATCGTAGTGATGTCGGTGATGAGCGGCTTCCGCTCGACCCTGCTGGACGCCTTGCTGGGCGGCGAAGGGCACATTTACGTCTATACCCAGGACGAACAGGAAGACAGCGTCGATGACTTGGCTGAACGGTTCCAGAATCTGCCCACGGTCGAATTGGCCATGCCAATCATTGAACAACAGGTCCTGGCCTCGAGCGAACGCAATCAGAGCGGCGCGCTGGTCCGCGGCGTTCGGCTGGAAGATCTCGATGATCTGCCATTCCTGGAAGGTGGTGCGGAGGCGGCCAAAGCGTTCGGCTTTGGCGAAGGTCGCAATGGCGGCGATGTGATCATGATGGGCCGGTTTCTGGCGGCTGATCTGGGCCTCTATCCAGGGGCCAAGGTCACGCTAATTGCGCCGAATGGAATCCAGGGTCCGTTCGGGGTCACACCGCGGCGCAAGGTCTATACAGTCGGCCATTTCTTCCAGACCGGAAGCGTACAGCTGGATCAGCTTTTCATCCTGATGCCGGTCGAACAGGCGCAACTCTTTTTCGGGCGCAAGGATGTGTATGACAAGATCGATATTCGCGTGCCGGAAGCAATGCAGACGGAACAGGCGGAACAGGACATTTTGGAGGCGATGAATTATCGCCTTCCCGTGCGCAATTGGAAGTCGCGCCATGAGGCCTATTTCGCGGCGCTGAACACCGAACGGTCCATGATGATGATCATCATGCTGATCCTGATCATGATCACCGCGCTCAATATCATTACCGGCGTTGTGATGCTGGTGAAGAACAAGACCCGGGACATTGCCATCCTGCGCACGGTCGGCACATCGCGTGGATCGGTCATGCGTATCTTCCTGATGATTGGCGCTCTATTGGGGCTTTCGGGTGCAATGATCGGTGCTCTTTTGGGCGTGATCATCGTACTCAACATAGATGTAGTGATCGATTCGATCAGTTGGGTCATTCAGCGCGAGCTGTTTCCGCCGACGGTCTACGGCTTAGACGGTTTGCCGGCCGAGCTAAACTGGTTTGAAGTGTCATTTGTCACACTATGGGCCATGTCGATGTCAATGTTGGTGACGATCGTGCCAGCCTGGGTCGCAGCTCGATTGGACCCCGTTGACGCTTTAAGGTTTGAATGATGAGCGGTCGTGTTGTTTTGAAGGTCAAAGGTTTGTCGCGCTCCTATCCGACCGGAGATGGAACGCTACAAGTTCTAAAGGATTTGGATTTAACGCTTCGAGCAGGAGAATTGGTCGGCCTAGTTGGGCCGTCGGGATCTGGAAAATCCACATTACTGCACAGCATCGGATTGCTTGAGCGCCCAAATTCGGGCGAGGTGGAACTTGAAGATGAGGTTTGCTACTTAAATCCGAGACCCGCACATCATCTTTTGCTTGAGCGATGGAAAAGCCGCGTAAACCGTTTCATAGAGAAATCTCAAAACTTTCCGATCCGACTTGTGCCGATGTCTTGGGCTAAGGCGCCGATATTCCTGCCAATTTTGCTGCTCAAGATCATCATAGGTGTACTGTTTGTTACCCCGGTACGATTGTTGGTCTTTCTGCCGATTTATTTGCTGCACGACTTTTTGACGGGAAAGCAGGATAAGCGGCGTACCCGCCTGCGCCGCGAAAAGCTTGGCTTCGTCTATCAATTCCATCACTTGCTGCCGGAATTCAATGCCCGCGACAATGTCGCCATGCCACTCATGGTGGGCGGTCTGTCACGTCGCAAGGCGCGCTTGAAAGCCGATGCCCTGTTGACCGATATGGGTCTGTCAGAACGGCTGACGCATCAACCGGGCCAGATGTCGGGCGGTGAACAGCAACGGGTCGCGATCGCCCGGGCGCTGGTCAATGATCCGCGCCTGGTCATTGCTGACGAGCCGACCGGCAATCTCGACCCGGCAACGACGGAGCGGGTGTTTGAAAGCCTGATCCGCATGGCCCGCAGCGAAGGCGCGGCAGTCCTGGTCGCGACCCACAATATGGCGCTGACGCAACACATGGACCGCGTCCTGACCCTGAAGGATGGGAAACTCACAGAATTCAGCTGAGGGCAATAAAGTTCTGCTTTTGTTCTCACGACTTTTCTGCTACTGACGCTTATGGGCACCACAGCACAGATACGGTCTGGTTTCAGGTTCCAGAATCGGGTCAGCTGGTAACTGGTGCTGAATTCGGGTCAGGAGCGCGCTTTGAGTCAAACGCCATTTATCCATTTGTCGGTTCGAACCTCTTTCTCTCTGCTGGAGAGCATGATCACGACAAAGGGCCTGACCAAATGGTGTGTCGACCAGGCCATGCCAGCGGTCGCGGTGACCGATCGCAACAATCTGTTTGGCGCTCTGGAACTGGCCGAGAGCCTATCCGACGCCGGGGTGCAACCGATCATGGCGGTCTGTTTCGACGTCACCGATGGCGCGCATCAGGAGACGATTACCCGGCTCACCCTCTATGCGCAGAACAAGGTCGGATATGAGCGGCTGATGGCACTGTCCTCCTATGCTTATCTCGATGCCGAGGATGGCGTGCCGCGCATTCACAAACGCTATCTGGACGAAAAGACTGATGGCCTGATCGCCCTGACCGGCGGCGCTGAAGGCGAGGTGGCGCGTCACCTGCTGCGCGGCAAGACGGCAGAAGCCAAGGCGGCGCTGGAAACGCTGGCCGGGCAGTTTCCCGGGCGCTGTTATGTCGAGATCACGCGTCACGGTTCGCCAGACGAGGCGCAAACCGAACCCGGCTTGCTGGCGCTCGCTTATGAACTCGATCTGCCCATCGTGGCGACCCATGATGTCCGCTTCATGACGGCAGAGGATAGCGAGGCGCATGATGCGATGATGTGTATCGCCAATGGCGCCTATCTCGGCCAGGAAGACCGGCCGCAGGTTCAAGGCCAGCAATATCTCAAGACCGAAGCCGAGATGCGCGACCTGTTCGCCGACCTGCCAGAAGCGATTGAGACGACGGCAGAGATTGCCCGACGCTGCGGCATTCGCGCGACCAAGCATGCGCCCATCCTGCCCAATTTCGGCGACGGCTCGCGGTCCGAGATTGATGAGCTGAAGCTGCAGGCCAGGGAAGGGCTGGAAGCCCGTCTCGAAGCGGCACCACAGCTTTACGCGCCGCGTGAAACCTATTTCGAAAGGCTCGATTATGAGCTCGGCATCATCGAGGGCATGGGCTTTCCAGGCTATTTTCTGATCGTTGCCGACTTTATCAAATGGGCCAAGGACCAGGACATTCCGGTCGGGCCAGGGCGAGGGTCTGGCGCCGGGTCATTGGTCGCCTGGGTGCTGACCATTACCGATCTCGATCCGTTGCGGTTTGATCTTCTGTTTGAGCGCTTCCTCAACCCGGAACGGGTCTCGATGCCAGACTTCGATATCGATTTCTGTCAGGAACGCCGCGGCGAAGTCATCCGCTATGTCCGAGACAAATATGGCGCGGAATCAGTGGCCATGATCATCACGTTTGGCACGCTGCAGGCGAAAGCTGTCGTGCGCGATGTCGGACGGGTGATGCAGATGCCGTATGGTCAGGTCGACCGGCTCGCCAAACTGATCCCGTTCAACCCGGCCAAACCGCCCAAATTGTCGGAAGCCATCGATGATGAACCGAAATTTGATGAAGAGATCAGCCGCGACCCGCGGGTTGGTGAATTGCTCGATACGGCGCTGGCTCTGGAAGGCATGTACCGCAATGCCGGGACGCATGCTGCCGGCGTGGTGATCGGCGACCGGCCGCTGACCGAACTGGTGCCGCTTTACAATGATCCGCGCGCTGACCTGCCGGCGACCCAGTTCAATATGAAATGGGCGGAATCGGCCGGCCTGGTAAAGTTTGACTTTCTGGGACTGAAGACCCTGACCGTGATCGACCGAGCGCTGAAATTTATCCGCCGCGATGGACAGGATGTCGGGCCGGACTGGTTCAGCCTGGATGATCCGGAAACCTACAAGCTGATGGCGTCGGGCGAGACGCTCGGCGTGTTCCAGTTGGAAGGCCAGGGCATGCGCGACACGCTGCGCAAGGTGCGCCCGGGCAGCCTGGAGGATGTGATCGCGATCATCTCGCTCTATCGTCCGGGCCCGATGGACAATATCCCGGTCTATGTTGCCGGCAAGGAAGATCCGAACACGATCAAATACCAGCATCCGGACCTCGAGCCGATCCTGCAGGCCACCTATGGCGTCCCCGTCTATCAGGAACAGGT
>JBCCZH010000265.1:0-4857 GCA_039188075.1 Pseudomonadota bacterium | reverse complement strand
CATTTTGCCATCAACGTCCTGAATGCGTTGGGCCAGCAATTTGGAATCGTCGAAGAAGGAATCCTCCTGACTGACATGGACCAGAATGGGCGGCAGGCCGGACAGATCACCAAAGAGCGGAGAAGCATCCGGATCGACGGCCAGAACCTTGTCCTGCAAATAGAGCCGCGCACAAAGCGCCGTCATTTCCATTGTAAACGGGCTGACACCGGACAGGCCGGACGACAGAAGCGAATAACCGGTCAGCGCCAGGTCCAGCCAGGGCGAGAACATTGCCAGGCCGGCGGGCATCGGTTCACCGCGCGCTTTCAAGCGCAGCAGGACCGCCATCGCGATCGACCCGCCCGCGGAATCGCACGCGACCACCACTTTTGAGGGATCATAGCCATCATCATACAGCCCGAGCAGGGCGGATTCGACATCGTCGACCGCCGCCGGACACGGATGCTCCGGGGCCAGGCGATAGTCCGCGATCCGCAATCGCGCTTCCGACATGCGCGCCAGCCGGGCTGCCAAAGCCGTCATGCGATCGCTTCTTTTCATGATGAAGGCACCGCCCGGCACATAGAGGATGGCGGCATCATCCGGGGCGGTCTTGGCGGAGATCCACTCCCCTAATCCATCCACCACCGGTTCGCGCGTTGTATCGCGAAAGGCATCATCCATCAGCAAGGGTTTGACCGCCGCTTCTTTGGCCCGGGCATCGCGAAACTCGCGCACCGATTCAGCCAGCACCTGATGCTGTTGGCGGTCCATCATCTCGGCCCAGCGCCGCGCTTTTTGACGCGAGATCCATTGGATCAACCGGTTGCCCTGTCGGTCGCGCCATCTTTGAAAATCCGAGCCCGGATGCAGCAAAGGCATGTCGATCAGTTCGACTGTCTGCGCCTTGGATACCGTGTCTGCCATACATGTTCCCCAACGAAACGCGTTTTGCCTGCGGCTGGAGTGTAGTGTATGCTCAACAATCTGTCATGTTGAGCGAACCCATGTCGAAGGAAAAGGCCGTACAGCGCGCGCATTTGCTGGTCGAAAGATCGGTCGAGTTGAAGCGCTTTCGAAAGGCCTATCCCGGCAGTGGCGAACGGTTTCGCGAAATTGAAAAAATCGCACCGGATGAGCTGAAACCCATCCTGGGTCATGTGGTCGAATTGATGACTCTGCCCGACGAAGACGAGGATCAGGCGCTGAGCCAGTTTTTCGGATTCACCGGCGCCGAAGCCAGGCTGGCCGCCTATTTGATGGCGGGTGGCAGCCTTTCCGCCTTTGCCAAAGCACATAGCATCAGCCGCAATACCGCGCGCAATCAGCTTCAAGTCGTCTTCCAGAAAACCAATGTGCGCCGACAGGCCGAACTGGTCGCTCTGTTGCGCGATACGCTCAGTTCCCTGTCCTGATCAGGACCGGCGCTAGAGCAGACCTTCCGCCAGCAATCGCGCCTCAAATCCAGCCGCGCCCTGAAAGTGATGCACCTTGATGCCGAGTTGTTCGGCCGCCGCGCAATTACGCTCGCTATCGTCCGCGAACAGGACATCGCCCGGATCCGGATTTCCCATTCGGGCGAGCGCGATCTCATAGATCCGGCGCTCTGGTTTTACGGTTTTCTCAGCGCCTGACACCACGATGTCTCGCAGAAGCTTGATCATCGGGAACGCATCAAACGTCTCCTGGGCAGTTTCTGCCGGAATGTTGGATAAGCCATAAAGCGGCACACGGACCTCTTCCAGACGTGCCATCAAACGCGGTATCCCTGGAACATAGCCCTCAAACATGTCGAGCCAGCGCGTCCGCCAGGCCCGGATTTGCGATTCATATTGCGGATATTGTGCAATCAGCGGCTCGGCATTGTCAGCCATAGAAACGCCGCGATCGTGATGAACATGCCAATCCATGTTGCAGACATCGCGCACAAAGGCCTCAGCCTCAGCTTCATCATCGAAGAGCTGGCGATACAGCCGGATGGGTTGCCAATCGACAACCACATTCCCAAGGTCGAATAAAACGATGCGAGCACTCATCTCAAATGAGGCTCAGCTGTTCATCTCTGACTCAGCCCTGTTTTGCTTTGAAACGGGGGTCAGTCTTGTTGATGACATAGGTCCGGCCACGGCGGCGAACGACCTTGCAGTCACGATGGCGCGACTTGAGTGCTTTGATCGAGGATTTCACTTTCATGGCTTTTGCCCAAACGTTAGAACTGTTTTCACGAAAGCGCGGGACATACACATGTGGCCCGACTGAGTCAATCACGGCTTACAGGCTTGTCCGCAGAGGGGGACGATTGATGAGCGATTTTCTGATGAAACGGCCTTTATACGGGCTGCTCGCCGGTGCTGCGCTGATGACGGCATGCGCCTCGACCCCGCAAAGCAGCGACAGCGGCTCCACGGTTGGGTCGGGTCCAGGTGGCGGCGAGGTCGTCATTACAGTGCCGTCCATTCCCCCGTTTGAAGCCTCGGGCAATGCCAGCATGGATGCCTGGCGCGATGATTTTGCCGCGCGAGCGCTGGCCGCGGGGCGCGATCCCGGCATCGTTCACGCCACACTGTCGAGCATTTCACCGCTTGACCTCTATCTCGGCGAGGATGCCAGTATCGCCAAAACAGATATTGCGGATCAGGCCGAATTCGCCAAACCGATCTGGGATTATGTCGACTCAGCCGTCACCGAAGGCCGCAAGACCCGCGGCGCGCAGCGCCTCGCTGATCTGATCGCCACGTTTGACCGGATTGAGGCGGCCTATGGCGTCGATCGCGAGGCGATTACGGCGATCTGGGCGATGGAGACCAATCTTGGCTCCTATATCGGCAACTTTGACGCCGCCAATACGCTCGCCAATATGGCCGTGGAAGGCCGGCGCCGGACGCTGGCCGAGAGCGAACTGATTGCGCTGATGAAGCTTCAGGAGCGCGGCGATGTCTCGCGTGACGACCTGGTCTCAGGCTGGGCCGGTGCAATGGGCCAGACCCAGTTCATGCCGTCCACCTTCCTCACCTATGCCGTCGATTTCGATGGCGATGGCAAAAAAGATTTGTGGAACAGCGCCCCGGATGCGCTCGCTTCAGCCGCCAATTATCTGCGCGCCTCCGGCTATCAACAAGACCTGCCCTGGGGCACTGAAGTGCTGGCGCCGGGCGATTTTGACTGGTCACTGGCTGATGGCGAGGACCGTCGATTGTCGACCTGGATGAGCTATGGCGTCTCACCCATGGCGGGCGGGACATTCGCAGCCCCTGATACGGCTTATGCCGAGCTTTGGCTGCCGACCGGGGCGACGGGTCCGAAATATCTTCTGTTCAAGAATTTTGATGTCTTCAAGGCCTATAACCGATCCGATAGCTACGCCTTCTCGGTCGGCCTTCTGACCGATGGCGTGACCGGCCAGAATGGACCCATTGCCGTCTGGCCAACCGAACTGGAATTGCTGACCCGACGCGACATCATGGTGTTGCAGGACAATCTCAACCGGCTCGGCTTTGATGCAGGCGCCGTGGATGGCATTGCCGGGCGCGGTACGAAGGGGGCGCTCAGACGGTTCCAGAAAGCGAACGCGATTGTGCCCGCGGATGGCTATCCGACCACGATCGCCCTAGATCAGGTGCTGGCGGCGAACTAGCTCTCGACTTCGTCAGCCTCGCCGACTCCAGGTGCAATGGCTTTCCAAGCGAATAGCGCCATGGTGATCAACAGGCCAACACAGATCCAGAAGGGTAAGGCCGGGTCGACAAATTCGTACAGGAATAGTCCGAAAAGAGGCGTGATGATATATCCCATGCCATTGGCGGAGATGACCAGGCCAGCGACATTGCCCTGCAATTGCGGCGACACCGCCAGTGATGCACCACTGGAAAAGCCGGGGCGAGTCAGACCCTGTCCAATGCCCAGGAAAAATTGAGCGAAGATCAAGGTCGCAAAATCCTGCGCTGGAATCAGGATCAGGGCCCCGATCAGCAATGGGATACAGCCCGTAATCATCAGCGTTTTATTCTTCAGCTTCAGATAGGGAATCAGCACGAGCTGCGCGGTCATCACAGCCATCGCGCCCACCATGAAGGCGGGTCCCGTATACTTTGCCGCGTCAGCACCGGTCACATTCAATTTGTCCATGACCGCGAAGACGAAAACTTGCGTCAATATTCCGGTGACCAGAGACAGGGTCACCGCATAGGCCAGGAAGGGCAGGACGTTTCGCGATCGCCACAAGCCGATCGCGCCTGGAACGGGATCAATCTTTGTCGCATCCTGAATCGGTTCGCGATTTTCCGGCAGGAAATTCCACAGCAGAATCGACATCAATCCGGCCATGATACAGGTGATCAGCATCGGGCTGAGCAGGCCATAATTGGCCACCAACACGGCCGCGAAAGCCGGGCCGACCACAGTTCCGAAACTGAAGCCGGAGGTTACGAAGGCAATCTGACTCTGTCGCTCATTCGGTTCCGTGCGGTCGGCGACATAGGCCTGTGCGGATGGGCTGGACCCAGAACCGATCAGACCAAACACAGATCGCGACAGAGCGAGACATGCGAAAATCGCAAACGGCGCCGTGATCCATTCCGATATGGCCGCCCAGGACGATATCAGAAGCAGGAACATGGACAGCGAATAGCCGGCCAGACCGAACGAGGCGATTCGCCGCCGTCCATACTGGTTCGACCGCTTGCCCCAGAATGGAGAAGAAAGCGACCAGCACAAAGCGGACAGGGAAAAGATCGCGCCCGCCATCCAGTCCGGCAGCTCCAGCGTCCGCGTCAGCGGCGGAATCACCGCAGCGATCAGCATTGTATTGCCCGCCCCAATCGCCATCAGCGAGAAGAAGAGCAGAAAAAACGCCCCGCGCCGATTGGGCTGAGGCGT
>JBCCZH010000264.1:0-4865 GCA_039188075.1 Pseudomonadota bacterium | reverse complement strand
TCCCGGTCCGTTTCCTCAACAGAGTCTTGTTCAGGGCTGTTTTCAGCCTCTTCCGATGCCCCAACGACGCGCGAAATGTCGAGCTCGGTGAGGAGTTCCTTGCCAGCTTTTGGCGATTTGAACATTTTGAATAGCGACTTAACCATGCTCACTACGTATCAGATTAGGCTTAACAAACGCCTGAACGAAAACAGGAAACTGGTTAATATCAGAACGCGAACTGTTCACGCAGGATGCGTTCATCCAGGGCGTGACCCGGGTCAAAGAGCATGGTCAAATGCTGTGATCGGTCGGCGTGGATTGACACACGCGTCACATCTCGCACTTCCTGATTGTCCGCCGCAGCGGCGACCGGGCGTCGCTCTGGTGCGATAATATCGATATCAACCCGTGCATCTTGTCTGAGCAGGGCGCCGCGCCAGCGGCGCGGTCGAAACGCACTGACCGGGGTCAGGGCCAGCAAGTTGGCGCCAATCGGCAGGATCGGGCCATGGGCCGACAGGTTATAGGCGGTCGAGCCCGCAGGTGTGGCCACCATGATGCCATCGCAGGACAGAGCGGCGAGCCGCTCCTTGCCATCCACAATGATGCGGAGTTTCGCGGTCTGAGCGGTCTGCCGCAACAAGGACACCTCATTAATGGCGAGTCGGTCATGAGTCTGGTCGTGAATATCCGTCACGGTCATGCGCAATGGGCTGACCGTCGCGCGTTCGGCGCGATCAATGCGCGCGATCAGATCGTCCTCGTCATATTCATTCATCAGGAAGCCAACGGTGCCGCGATTCATGCCGTAAACGGGCTTATGGTCGCCAAATCGCCGCCGCATGGCATCCAGCATGGCGCCATCGCCGCCGAGCGCGACGATCACATCGGCTTTATCCTCATCATACTGCCCGTATTTTTGCGTCAGTCGACGCAGGGCTTCCTGGGCCTCGGGGCGCTTCGAGGCGCTGAATGCAATACAGGTTGTCATCGGATCCCTATGTCGGTGGCATCGAACGCGGGGTCAAGCACCCGCATGAATTGCCCAAACGGAAGCTTGCCTGTACTGTAGTAAAAACGACAAGCCGGGAGCGAATGAGATGGCAGACGGAATGCAGATCACAAGCCTGAAAGGTCAGGTCAGTGAAGAAGAGTGGAAAACGCGCGTCGACCTCGCCGCGATGTACCGACTGACGGCGCTCTATGGTTGGACGGATATGATCTTCACACATATCTCCCACCGCGTGCCGGGCCCGGACCATCACTTCCTGATCAATCCTTATGGCATGTTCTTCGAAGAGATTACGGCCTCGTCGCTCGTCAAAGTCGATCTGGATGGCAATGTCGTGCAGGAAACGCCTTACTTCATCAACCCGGCTGGCTTCACGATTCACTCGGCGATCCATGCGGCGCGCGATGATGCGCATGTCGTCATGCATTTGCACACCGATGATGGCGTCGCGGTCTCCTGCAATAAGGAAGGCCTGCTGCCTTTGACCCAAACCGGCATGCTCGTGCGTCATGATCTGGCTTTCCACGACTATGAAGGCGTCGCTCTGGATCATGGCGAGCGTGAGCGTCTGGTCGCCGATATGGGTACCAAGAACAATATGCTCCTGTACAATCACGGCACGCTGACCGTGGGCGGCACGGCCGCTGAATGCTTCCTGCGCATGTTCTTCCTCGAGCGGGCCTGCTCGATGCAGGTGCGGGCCCTGACAGCGGGGCGGGAAAACATGGTCATTCCGTCGCAGGAGGTTCAGGACGTGGTCAAGGGACAGGCCAATCCGGAAGGCACGAAGACGCTGGCAAACATGCTGGCCTGGCCAGGCTTGTTGCGGAAACTGGACCGTGAGAGCCCTGGCTATGACGCCTAGAGAAATCCTCTATACGGGTTCTCCCGTATAGGATTTTACACTAGTGCGTCCATTCATACCGTTTCAATTGTTAGAGATAGCCCTTACATCGCGGTCGAACGGGTACGGATTGAACTTGCCATGAAACACTTGAAAGCCTTTGAGAATGCGCTGGATACCATCCACAGTGAGGGACGGTATCGCGTGTTTGTTGATCTGCACCGACACAAGGGTGAGTTCCCTAAGGCGACCGCTCGCTTTGAACATGGCGAGCGAGAAATCATTGTCTGGTGTTCCAACGACTATCTCGGCATGGGCCAGGATGATGATGTCACCAATGCCATGCATGAGGCGATCGACAGCTTTGGGGCAGGCTCTGGCGGGACGCGCAATATTTCCGGCACCACGCGCTATCATGTCGAACTCGAAAAAGAGCTCGCAGACCTGCATGGCAAGTCGGGTGCGCTGCTCTTCACGTCCGGCTATGTTTCGAATGATGCGACTCTGTCCACTCTGGGCAAGATCCTGCCGGATCTGATCATCTATTCGGATGCTCTGAACCACGCCTCAATGATTGAAGGTATCCGGCGCTCACAAGCCGATTATCGGGTATTCCGCCACAATGATGTCGAGCATCTGCGGGCCCTGATGGAGAATGACGATCCGGATCGTCCTAAGGTCATCGCGTTCGAGAGCGTTTACTCCATGGACGGAGATATTGGCCCGATCGAAGCGATTTGCGATCTCGCCGATGAGTTTGATGCGATCACTTACCTTGATGAAGTGCACGCTGTCGGCATGTATGGCGACGAAGGCGCTGGCGTGGCTCAGCGCGACAATGTCATGCATCGCGTCGATATTATCGAAGGCACACTTGGCAAGGCCTATGGGGTCATGGGCGGCTATATCGCGGCGCACGAGACAATGATTGATGCCATCCGGTCGACGGCGTCCGGCTTTATCTTCACCACCTCGACTTGCCCGGTCATGGCCGCGGGCGCATTGGCCAGTATCCGCAAATTGCGGACCGATGAGGGGCGCAAGCTTCGCCTGTCGCACCAGTCCCAGGCCGAAATGCTGAAACAGAAATTCCGCAATGCCGGACTGCCCTTAATTGAAAGCGAGACCCATATCGTTCCGCTTCTCGTTGGCGATCCGGAAAAGTGCAAGGCGCTGTCTGACACGTTGCTGTTCGACTTTGGAATCTATGTCCAGCCCATCAATTATCCGACCGTTCCGAAGGGAACCGAGCGCCTGCGGTTCACGCCAGGCCCCGTCCATACCGAAGAGATGATGGATGATTTGCTGACCGCAATCCTGGCGGTCTGGAAACAGCTTGGTCTGGATGAACAAGCGGCCTGATCAAAGAAATCAAAAAAATAAAAAAGGCGCGGTCAGACAGCCGCGCCTTTTTTGAATCTCATTGTAGGCCCCAATTCCTCCCCGCGTTTGCGCCCGAGGCCGATTTCCTTGGCAAAGGCCGACCGTTTCTTGGCATAATTTGGCGCCACCATCGGGTAGTCGCTCGGCAAGCCCCATCGGGCGCGATATTCATCCGGCGTCAAGTCATAGCGCGAACGCAGATAGCGTTTCAGCATTTTCAGTTTGCGGCCATCTTCGAGGCAGATGATGTGATCGGGCGTAATGGATTTCGAGATCGGCACGGCGGGGTCCGGGCGCGGCGCCGCGACCGGTTCATCCTTGGCCAGGGCCTGTACCGTCTGATGAACGGTGGTGAGTAAGTCTGGTAGTCCCCCTGTCGGGACAGGATTGTTCGCCACGAAGGACGAGACGATATCCGTCGTCATCTCGAGCAACTCTGCTTTCGAGTGATTGGTCATGTTTTAGCTCTTGTATTTTGTATGTTTACCCGTTCTGAAGACGAGATTGTTGCTAGGTAAAATATGAATTCGGGCAAGAATTCAAGTTTGGTTGTAAATATAGCGACCAGTTTTCGCATTGCGTGTGCGACATTGGGGTGCGAAATTGACGGCTTGCGGGGCGCTGGCACTCACCGTACATGATCTCGAGCTTTAGGAATCACGCCATGCCCGATACCAGTCTTCCATCCCGGTTTGATACCGCCACATTCTTCTCTGAAACGCTCGCGGATCGCGACGCCGACGTCTTTGCCGCAATCGCCAAGGAACAGACGCGCCAGCAGCACCAGATCGAGCTGATCGCTTCCGAGAATATTGCTTCACAAGCTGTCCTTGAAGTGCAGGGAACTGTGCTGACCAATAAATATGCAGAAGGCTATCCTGGCCGGCGCTATTATGGCGGTTGTGAATATGTCGACCTGGTCGAGGATCTGGCGCGCGACCGGGCCAAAGCCCTGTTCGAGTGTGCCTTCGCCAATGTCCAACCCAATTCAGGGTCGCAGGCCAACCAGGCGGTGTTTCAGGCGCTGTTGCAGCCCGGCGACACGATCCTTGGCATGAGCCTGGATGCTGGCGGACATCTGACGCATGGAGCACGGCCGAACCAGTCCGGCAAATGGTTCAATGCGATTCAATATGGGGTCCGCGCAGATGATCATCTGATCGACTTTGATCAGGTTGAAGCACTGGCCAAAGAGCATAAGCCGAAACTCATTATCGCTGGTGGGTCTGCTTACCCACGCCAGATTGATTTCGCCAAATTCCGCGCAATTGCAGACTCGGTCGGCGCTTTCTTTCTGGTCGACATGGCGCACTTTGCCGGACTGGTGGCAGGCAAGGCGCACCCCAATCCGCTCGATCATTGTCACGTCGCCACGACCACGACGCACAAGACGCTGCGCGGACCACGCGGCGGCATGGTGCTGACCAATGATGCCAACATTTCCAAGAAGGTGAATTCTGCCGTCTTCCCGGGTATCCAGGGCGGGCCGCTCATGCATGTCATCGCGGGCAAGGCGGTCGCCTTTGGTGAAGCGCTGACCCCGGAATTCAAGCAATATGCGGCAGACGTCATCGAGAATGCGAAGGCCATGGCGCAGGCGGCAAAAGATAGCGGGCTGGACCTCGTGTCTGGCGGCACGGATAC
>JBCCZH010000263.1:0-4877 GCA_039188075.1 Pseudomonadota bacterium | reverse complement strand
TTCGTCGGGGACTTATGGCGGACACAAATGTTACTTTCCCTTTTCGGGTGATCAAACAGTCTTGGATCACGCGAGAAGATCTCAGGGCGAACCCTGATATTCTCTATGTTTTCGGAGATAATGTCGCGCGTGAGGGACAACGCGGCCTGGCGCGTCAAATGCGCAATGAACCCAATGCCCATGCGGTATCTGTGAGCTGGGGACCATTCGAACCTTTCTCTTTGTCGACGTCGGAAGCCGCGGTCGCGCGGATTGATGAAGACCTGATTGCCCTGATTGAGCGACAGCCCACGGTGATTGTCTGGCCGCTTGCCGGGCTTGTCCCCGAGTTTCAATCCATGCCGGATGAGTTGCGACTTCACCTGAGACGCGAAGTTCGTGTTCGATTGGGGATTGAAACGCCGATTTGATCGGCAGATAAAAACACCGCTTACTTCCGGATTAACCATAATTAAAACAACCCAGAGTAGAAGTTTGGCAGAGCTTTAAATGGGGAGTGCGATGGCATCCGCTGCACATGCCGAGAAGATCGTGGACCAGGACGTGGCGCCGGTCAGCGAGCGCACGCAGATTTTTCAGAATTGCAAATCCGCCTTCGACCGCATTCGCAAACATGGCACACCGCCTGATCCGGTCACTTATGCCCTGTGGTATTCTTATGTAACCCGCACGCCCCCCGGCGTGCGTCTGGCGATCGACAAATTGCTCGCCAGTGGCGGCGCGCTGGACAGTTATGAACTGAATGAGATTTACAATGAATATCTCGGGCGCTCGGAAGCTGACGATACGAATGAGACGATCGGGCGAGAGATTGAACACAGCATTCAGAGCGTCTCCAAATTGCTCGAAACGGGCATCACGCAAAACGCCCATTTCCGCACCACGCTGAACGATTTGCAGACCACCCCGACCAGCAATGCGCCGGAAGAGGATTTTCGCTCTCTGCTGACCACGCTGATTTCGGAAAGCCAGAAAATGTCCGTGGTCTCGACCCGTCTGACTGATGGTTTGCGCGAGTCGCAGGCACGCGTGAAAAAACTCAATGAAGAACTTGAGCAGGCGCGCAAGCAGAGCCTGCTGGATCCCTTGACGTCAGTGGCTAATCGCCGGGCCTTTGAAAACCGGCTGAAATGGCAAATTCAGGATTTCGAAGACACGCGCAACGGGTTCTGCCTGGTCCTGGCGGATCTTGATGAATTCAAGAGCGTGAATGACAATCTTGGCCACCAGGCGGGAGACGCCGTGTTGAAAGCGTTCGCTGCGACCCTGTTTGAGCACACAAAGGGATCCGACCTGGTCGCGCGCTATGGCGGCGATGAATTCGCGATCATCTTGCCAAATATCGAAGTGACGTCCGCTTACAATCTGATGGTGGCCGTCAAGCACAAGTTCGAGGACATCGCGCCCTCGACGGCGCAATTCCAGGGCGCCAGCACCACAGCCACGGCTTCATTCGGAATCGCGGCTCACAAGTCGCGACGTTCAGCCGAAGATCTGGTCGCTGCCGCGGACACAGCGCTCAATCGGGCAAAATCGCTCGGTCGCAACCGGGTCTGCGCAGAAGGCCTGTCCTAATAGGTCAGAATGATTGACACGACCAGGGTCAGGCCAAGGGCCAGCGTGGACAAGGCGGTCAGGCCAGCACCGGCCATCCGCATCAGGATATAGAACCGACCACTTCCTTTCGCATCAACCAGGTGCGATCCGGAATCGCTGGAAAACGCGATAATGTGCAGCATTCGCGCAACCAGAAACACGACCCCAATCACCAGCGCAAAGATCGTATCCCCGAACAGCAATTCATACAGGGCTAGGACGACCAGAAAGATAGCGGCATTCTCAGCCAGGTTTCCGTGCCGTCTGACCAGACGCTCCAGCTTGATATCGCCCGAGTTTCCCACCCCCGTTCGGGCGCGATTGCGGTGGGCGCCGACCATCAGCATCGTGATCGTCTGAATGGTCAGCAATGTGCCAGCCAGTATCGCGCTGAAAACCGGAGGTGAGAGTGTCTCGGGCATATCTGGATATCCTCTTTCTGGTCAGTTCGCAGTGGCTCAGGCATGCGCCGGAACGAGCAGGACCTTGCCATCTCGCCCGCCCGCAGCCGCACGGGTGACGGCGTCCGCAATTTCTTCCAGCGGATACCGGGAATCGACCTTGGTCTTGATCTGCCCGCTGGCAATCAGTGGCACCAGCGCGCCGAGCGCCGCCTGTTTCTGTTCCGCCGTCGCGGTCTCATACCATCTCGCCAGCCAGAAGCCGCGTGGACGGACATCATTGGTGACAATGGCGCGCAGACTCAGCTCCGGTTGTTTGCCCGACAAACTGCCATAGGCGACAATGGGAGCACTATATCCCAGTGTCTCAACCATGCGCTCATAGGTGTCGCCGCCCACGCAATCCAGAGCCAGTTTGATTTCGGCGCCGCCAGTGGCGTTCCGGACCTGCTCAACCAGATCCGGCCCATCGACCAGGACGACCGTTCCGCCCAGTTCGGTCAGCGGCCGGACCAGCGCCTCGCGGCGTACGATATTGACGGTCTTGATGCCCCGTTGGGCAGCGAGCTGGATCACCATTTCACCGACTGCGGAGTTTGCTGCACTTTGAATGATCCAGTCACCTTCGTTCAGGTCGACAAAATCCCGCAGCATCAGGTGCGCCGTCATCGGGTTCACGGCCAGCATGGAAAGCTGCTCCACATCGCCGGGCGGTGCTGGCACAAAGCCGGCGGCCGGAGCCACGATCTCATCACGCCAGGTCCCGCCGACACCGGCCAGCAGCACCAGCTGACCGACCTGCAAATGATCGACGCCAGCGCCCAGCGCCACGACTTCGCCGACGCCTTCGCCGCCTGGAATCGAGGGCAGGTCCGGCGCGGCAGCATACTGACCGGCAATCTGCAAGAGGTTGGCAGGATGAATTGGCGTGGCGAGGACCTTCACCCTGGCCTCGCCCGCTTGCGGGGCACGATCCGCGACCGGTTTCAGTTTCAGCACGTCAGCAGGCTGACCCAGTTCGGTAAATTCGATGATGTTCATATTCAGGCTCCATTCGACTTCTAGTGTCGAAACCGCAATTTAATGGCGGGATATGACGCAAAAACCTCTGGTTCTGGGCATGTGTATTGTCTTTTCGACAATTATGAAGCAGGCTGAAGAGACAATCGCCAGATGCGAGGTGTTAATATGGACCGCTTACGCGCGATCGAATATTTCATCAAAGTGGCGGAGTTGGGCAGTTTCACCGCTGCCGCCCGGGCGTTCGGTGTCCCGGCCTCGTCCATCTCGCGCCGTCTCCAGGATCTCGAAGCGGAGCTCGGCACGACATTGCTCCACCGCACGACAAGAAGCGTCAGTCTGACCGAGCTTGGCTCGGTCTATCTTGAACAGGTCCGGCCTGCTCTGAAGGCGCTGGATCATGCCGGCGACCTGATCATGGACCAACCAACGGCGCCCAGCGGATTGCTACGGATTACAGCAAATCCCGGTTATGGGCGCCTGCGCCTGATGCCGGCCATTCATAAGCTGCGCGCCAAATATCCGGACCTGATCGTCGATGTCGAACTGACAGACCATGTCTATAATCTTGCCAGTCATGAAGTAGACATCGCGGTCCGGGCCACCGCCTCGCTCCCCGATCGCGCGATTGCCCGTAAGCTCGCAGGCACGGAGATGAAATTGGTCGCATCTCCTAGCTATCTCGCCAGATATGGCGCGCCGCAGACCCTGGCTGATCTGTCTGCGCACCGAATGCTCCTCTATCGCGGCCCGGATAAGCTGATCGCCTGGCACGCCAAGACGGCGCAAGGCTGGGAAGAGGTGCCCACGCGCCCGGCCTTTATCTGTAATGTCGGCCGCGAACTGGTCGAACAAGCCATTGCCGGGACGGGCCTGACCCTGTCCTTTGGCTGGGGGGTTGAAGCCGAACTCGCGCGTGGAGATCTGGTGGAAATAACGCTGGAGGATGCTGAACTGGCCATCACCCGGGCGCCGGATGCGGGCATTTTCCTGCTGTATAACCAGCCGAAATATCGCCTCAACAAGATCAAGGCGTCGGTGGATTTTATGCTCTCGGAACTGACTTAGGCCAACAACCCAAGGGCCGCGCACGACGCGCCGGTCACACCAGGCTGCGATTGACTCCCTGGCCAAAGTCGGACTGACATTCATCCATGGGCATTATCTTCCTGAATGGCTGCACATCTGCAGGAAAATCGAGTATCGCGCTGGCGCTTCAAGAGCTGTTACCAGAGCCATATTTGCTGACCGGCATTGATGACGCCTTCGCCATGCTGCCGCAGCGCATGCACAATCATGCGGACGGATTCTTCTTCGATCGAAACGCGGATAATCTCATACGTTTGAACTTTGGCGCGTTTGGGCGCGCGACCCTCAAGGCGCATCAGGCGGCAGCGGCTGCCATTGCAGGAAGCGGCGTGAATCTCATCCTGGATGAAGTCGTTCTCAATCGTGACCTCATGGAGAGCTGGCATATGGCGCTCCGCGACCTCAAGGTCTTGTGGGTGGGCATTCATTGTGACCTGGCCGAGCTCGAGCGCCGCGAAATCGCGCGCGGGGATCGCATTCCAGGTCAAGCACGTGGCCAGTTCGATATCGTGCACCAACACCTGCAATACGACTTCGAAATCGATTCCACATCGCGCCCTGCCAAGGACTGCGCCGAACAAATCGTGGAGGCACTGCGCACCCAATAAAAAACCCCCGAAAATCCGAGGATTTTCAGGGGTTTATTGGGTGCGGGAGTAGGATTTGAACCTACGACCTTCAGGTTATGAGCCTGACGAGCTACCGGGCTGCTCCATCCCGCGTCAGAGTGGATCTCCCAAACGGGATCACCAGAAACAGAAAAACCGGCAC
>JBCCZH010000262.1:0-4877 GCA_039188075.1 Pseudomonadota bacterium | reverse complement strand
GATCCTGTTCGTTGGACCTTTGTGGCGTCCCGCAAAAGCTTGATTTTCAGTCTTCTGATCCGCCTCATCCTGTAGCCTTTCCCGGCGGGAGGGCTTGTGGTTCGCTGTCAGCCTCATAGAGTCCGATTCAAACGAAATTCGAGGATGAGGAGACCGCCATGATTGGGGTTGTAGCAACACTGGAAATCCAGGATGGAAAGCAGGGTGACTTTGAATCTGTCGCGAAAGATCTGATGGCCAAGGTCAAAGCGAATGAGCCAGGCTGTCTCACCTATCAGCTTTACAAGGCCAAAGGGTCTGAAACCACCTACATTTTCATGGAACAATACGCCTCTGGCGACGCGCTTAAAGCGCATGGGCAGACGGACTATTTCAAGGCCGCACAACCCGGCCTCGGCGCTTGTCTCGCGGGTGCCCCGAAAATCGAAATGTTTGATATCGTCGAATAGGAGACCATCATGGATCTTTCTTTCACTTCTGAAGAACTCGCCTTCCAAAAGGAAGTTCGCACCTGGATCGCAGATAATTACTCGCCCGAGCTGAAAGCGCGCAATGCGATGTCCAAAAATGGCTATTTGGACAAGGATGGCATGCTGGAGTGGCAGCGCAAGCTCGATGAAAAGGGCTGGTTCGTGCTCAACTGGCCGGAAGAGTTCGGTGGCCCAGGCCTCAGCGCCAGCGAGCGCTACATCGTCAATATGGAACTGGCCGCTGCGGGGACTCCGCAAATGTCGCCCATGGGTAAGTCCATGGTGGCGCCTGTGATCATGGCGTTTGGCAATGACGCCCAAAAAGCTGAGCATCTGCCAAAGATCAAACGATCAGAAATCTGGTGGTGTCAGGGCTATTCCGAGCCAGGCTCCGGATCGGATCTCGCCTCCCTGCAAATGAGCGCGGTGCGCGATGGTGACGAATACGTGCTCAACGGTTCGAAAATCTGGACCACGCAGGCGCAATGGGCCGACTGGATCTTCTGCCTGGTGCGCACCTCGAAAGAGGGCAAGCCGCAAGAGGGGATCAGCTTCCTGATCTTCCCGATGGATCTGCCGGGAATTTCTGTATCCTCATTGCCGACCCTCGATGGACCGACCGACAATCAGCAGGAGATCAACCAGGTCTTCTTCGAGGATGTGCGCGTCAAGATTGATGATGCCCTGATCGGCGAAGAGAATAAGGGCTGGACCTATGCCAAATACCTGCTGCAATTCGAGCGCGGCAACGCTTATGCGCCAGGTTTGAAAAACGCCTTGGCCAAGACCAAGAAACTGGCCAGCCTGGAACAATCAGGCGGCGAGCCGCTGCTCAAGGATCCGGACTTCCAGCGCAAGCTGGCGGCGATGGAAATGAAGATCGAAGCCCTGAACGCAACCGAGCTGCGGATCTTCTCGGCCCTGTCCGCTGGACAGGCCGTCGGGCCGGAAAGCTCGATGCTGAAATGCGCCGGTTCCGAAGCGCAACAGGCGATTACGGAGCTCTCGCTTGAGGCGGTTGGCGGGTATGCCGCGCCCTTCGTGCAGGACACGTTTGCGGTCGCCCGCGCGGGCGCCAATAGCGATCTGGCCACCCCGGACTATGCGGCGCCGGTCGCGCCAAGCTACTTCAACTATCGAAAAACATCGATTTATGCTGGTTCAAATGAGATTCAGCGCAATATCATGTCAAAGATGGTGCTTGGGCTCTAGATCGCCCGAATGATTTGTGAGCGGGCCACTCAAGACGCCCGCCACACCTGCAAGGAGGACATATGGCCGACGCTGCTGCGCGCAAGGCTGGCATCTGGACCAAGCTCGCCTATGGCGCTGGCGCGGCTGCGAATGGCATTAAGAATAACGGCTTCGAGTATTTCCTGCTTTTCTATTACAGTCAGGTGCTCGGGGTCGACTCGGCGCTGGTCGGCGCAACCTTGATGATCGCCATGTTTGTCGACGGGATTACCGATCCGGTGGTCGGCTATTGGTCGGACAATCTGAAAACGCGTTTGGGGCGGCGTCACCCGTTCATGTATGCCTCGATCATTCCGGTTGCGGTGGCCTATGTGCTGGCCTGGAACCCGCCAGAAGGCATGACGGGCAATGCTCTGTTTCCGTACCTTCTGATGATCACGATTGTGGTTCGGGTCTGTTACACATTCTATGAAGTCCCGAGCAGCGCCTTGGTGGCGGAGCTGACGGATGATTATGATGAGCGAACGTCTTATCTGTCGTTTCGCTACGTCTTTGGTTGGACCGGCGGTGTGGCGATTGCGGCCTATACTTTGACGTTCCTGCTCGTCGAGACCGAGACCTATGGCAATGGCTTCCTGAATGTGGATGGCTATCGCAGCTATGGAAACCTGGCAGCGGTGGCGATCATCATTTCCATGCTGCTTTGCGCACTCGGCACGCACCGGCAAATTCCGAGTCTTCGCAAGCCGCCTGATAGTGGCAAGATCACCCTCGGCCGTGTGTTCAAAGAGATTGGCGAGAGCCTCTCGAGCAAGTCATTTCAGGGCCTGTTTCTGGCAGCCCTGTTCGGCTTCATGGCGGCCGGCGTGGCGGCTTCGCTCAACTATTACATCAATGGCTATTTCTGGGAGTTCACACCAGCTCAGACCGGATTGCTGACAGTTTCAGTCTTTGCGTCTGCAGCCCTCGCACTGGTTTTGGCGCCGCTCGTGTCAAAGCGGCTCGGCAAGAAACGCGGCGCGATCATTGTCGGTGCCATCGCTTTCTCGGTCGCGCCCATGCCCGTCCTTTTACGTCTGCTCGGGGTGATGCCTCCAAATGGCAGCGACCTGTTGTTTCAGGTGATCCTTGTTGTCACGATTTTCGATGTCGCGCTGATCATCGCCTATCAAATCATGTCAGCCTCGATGATTGCTGACATTGTCGAGGAGAATGAGCTGAAAACCGGACGACGTTCCGAAGGCATCTATTTTGCGGGCATCAGTTTCATGCGCAAACTGGCGCGGGGCAGTGGTCTGTTTCTCGCCTCGATCGTCCTCGCCGCGGCGGACCTCTCTCGCAATATCCAACCCGGTGAAGTGCCTGCCAATACGTTAAGCCTCCTCGGCGCTGGCTACGCTCTGGGCCTGCTCGCCCTTTGGGGAACAGCGATCGCATTCCTGTTCCGGTATCAAATCTCGAGAGAAGATCACGAAGCCAATCTCGCCGCACTTCAGCGTAGTCGCGAAGGCGCGGATGTGGTTGATTAAAGTCACGATTTAGAACAGCCTCATCGCCGAGGCGGATGCGCAGCTTTCGCGCATCTCAAGGAGGACATATGACCGCGACGACGATGCCCGAGAAAAAGCTGGGTCATTTGACCCGTATGGCATTTGGCGTTGGCGGCGCTGCAGGCGGGATCAAGAATAACGGCTTCGACTATGTGCTGCTTCTTTTTTATTCCCAGATCCTCGGACTGCCAGGCTGGTGGGTGGCCGGCGCGATCTGGATCGCGCTGATTATTGATGCCGTCTCCGATCCGGTGGTCGGATATTGGTCGGACAATTTGAGATCAAAGCTCGGACGCCGCCACCCATTCCTGTATGCGGCCGCCATTCCGGTCGCGATCGCCTACTTCTTTGTCTGGAATCCGCCGACCGGATTGGACGGAGGATCGCTGTTCGCCTGGTTGCTCACGCTGACCATTATCGTGCGGGTCGGGTATACGTTGTTTGAGGTTCCTAGTCTCAGCCTCGCAGCAGAACTGTCCCAGGATTATGACGTCCGGACCATGCTGATGTCGTATCGCTATTTCTTTGCATGGGTTGGCGGCTTGGCCATACAGGTCATGCTATTCACCGTGTTCCTCGAACCGAGCGAAGGCGATCTGCAAGGCTTCCAACACATTCCCGGTTGGAACATGTATGGCCTCGTGGCGGCTATCGCCATATTCAGCGCCATCGCCATCACGGCTCTTGGCACACATCATCGCATTCCCCACCTCAAAAAACCGCCGGCTAAGCGTGAGTTGACCCTGGCTCGGATCTTTTCGGAAATCTGGGAGACGCTCTCCAATCCTTCATTTCGGGCGCTTTTTGTTGCGACGCTGTTTGGCTTGTTGGCAACCGGGATCTCCGCGACGCTGAACCAATACATTAACAGCTTCTTCTGGAACTTCACGCGTGATCAGTTGGCTTTGTTGACTGGCGCCGTATTCGTATCGTCCGGCATGGCGCTTCTGGTCGCTCCAATAGCAGGGCGGGTCTGGGGCAAGAAACGCGCAGCGATCATTATTGGCCTGATGGCGTTCACACTCGCGCCAGCGCCGGTCTTCGCCAGACTTCTGGGCTTGTTGCCGGAGAATGGCACTCCGGAACTGTTCTACATCATCCTGGTCGTGACTGTGTTCGACGTCGCATTGATCATTGCCTACCAGATGCTCGCCGCCGCCATGGTCACCGATATTGTTGAAGAGAGCGAATTGAAGACGGGCCGCCGCTCGGAAGGAACCTTCTTTGCCGGCATCACGTTCATTCGAAAATTGTCTCAGGGCATTGGCGTGCTGACGGCGTCGCTGATCCTTGCAACGGCAGCGATCGCCCCCGGAACGCCGGTGGAAGACGCCAGCGCTGACTCCGTTGCTGCACTCGGTTGGGGCTATGCGGTGACCCTACTGACGGTGTGGATGCTTATGATCTTTGCCATCTCATTCTACCGCATCAGCCGGGAAGATCATGCGCGAAACCTGGAGGCATTGGCGGCGAGACAAGCTGAATAGACGCAATATGTCTCATTAAATCAGTCACCTAACTGAAATGTCATCTGTGCCCAATTGCCTCCGCCAGTGCGCCGGAATAGAGCCATATTCATGATTTACTCTGACACAATGACAAAACACGTCTCAAAGGTTCTGGTCGGCATTGTGCTGGTGCTGGTGGCACTGGTGCTGGTGAT
>JBCCZH010000261.1:0-4894 GCA_039188075.1 Pseudomonadota bacterium | reverse complement strand
GCGCAGGATTTCACCCACACGACGGGCTTCCGGATCCTGCACATCAGCTCCAAAGCCGATCGAGGCGGCTTCACCGCGTGAGGAAATAATCTTGTCCAGGCCGGCAAACGCGCCGCCACAGATGAACAGGATATTGGTCGTGTCGACTTGCAGGAATTCCTGTTGCGGGTGTTTCCGGCCGCCTTGTGGTGGAACCGCCGCAACGGTGCCTTCCATCAATTTCAACAGCGCTTGCTGAACACCCTCGCCTGAGACGTCTCGGGTAATGGATGGATTGTCCGACTTGCGGGAAATCTTGTCGATCTCGTCAATATAGACAATGCCACGCTGCGCCCGCTCGACATTATAGTCAGAGGCTTGCAGCAGTTTCAGGACGATATTCTCGACATCCTCACCGACATAACCGGCTTCGGTCAGCGTCGTCGCGTCAGCCATGGTGAACGGTACATCCAGAACCCGCGCCAGCGTCTGCGCCAGCAAGGTCTTGCCGCAACCGGTCGGGCCGATCAGCATGATATTCGATTTGGCCAGTTCCACGCCATCTGCGCCGCCTGGATTGGCCAGGCGTTTATAGTGGTTGTGAACCGCCACAGACAGGATCCGCTTCGCATAGGCCTGTCCGATCACATAATCGTCAAGGACGTCGCAAATCTCTTGCGGGGTCGGAACCCCCTCTTTCGCCTTGAAACCAGAGGTTTTGTTCTCTTCACGAATAATGTCCATGCAGAGTTCGACGCATTCATCACAGATGAAGACGGTCGGACCCGCAATCAGTTTCTTCACTTCATGCTGGCTCTTTCCGCAGAAAGAGCAATAGAGCGTATTCTTTGAATCGCCACCAGAACCGTTTTGCTTTGCCATGGGCAACCTCTATGACACGCATGGATTAACATGCGATTTACTGGGCGCGAATCCCAGACACTACTCGTAACTCTATAACCCTGACGGGCAGGCGCAAGCCTTTGCTCTCATTCTCAATGCAGGATGAGTGCCTATTAATCTTCACCAGGATCTTCGCGGCGCTCGTAAACCGTATCGACGATTCCGAATTCTCTCGCGTCCTCGGCCGTCATGAAAGTGTCGCGATCGAGTTTTTTCTCAATCGTTTCATAGTCCTGGCCGGTATGTTTCACGTAAATATCGTTCAGGCGTTTCTTCAGATCGAGGATTTCCTCGGCATGACGCTCAATATCCGACGCCACCCCGCGATACCCACCAGAAGGCTGGTGAACCATCACGCGGGAGTTTGGCAGCGCGATCCGATTGCCCTTATCCCCGGCTGCAAGCAGCAAAGACCCCATGCTGGCCGCCTGACCAATACAAAGTGTCGAGATCGGGCAGCGGATATATTGCATCGTGTCATAGATCGCCAAACCGGCGGTCACATAGCCGCCCGGGCTGTTAATATAGATGCCGACATCCTTTTTCGGGTTTTCCGATTCCAGAAACAGCAATTGCGCACAGACCAGAGACGCCGTTGTGTCATCAATCGGGCCGGTGATGAAGATCAGCCGTTCCTTGAGCAGGCGAGAAAAGATATCGAACGCGCGCTCACCGCGGCTGGTTTGTTCAATAACAGTTGGGACCAGGTTCACATCAGTCGGGCGCGGATCGAACATTTAATTACCTTCAAGCGGAAAAATTTGGCCAAGATCTGGCAGACGCTGACATATTTGTCCATTCGCCAGGAGATACAAGGTGTGGATGGCGCTTAACCGTATAAATCGCTCAGCTCCCACGCGGCATGGCAGTGCCAAACCTGACCGCGAAATATTTCGCGATATCCCGCCCTGAACCGAGATGCGCATAGCGATTATCGGTTCGCAGGCCCACCAGATCGGATGGCGGCTCAGCCAGGACCAGCGTTGGGGCATTCCAGCGGCCCTCGCCCAGCAGGTCACAAATCGGTCCGCGCGGATGGGCGATGCCGACATAGCGGATCTCCAGCGCTTCCTTGATCGCCGGATAATAATGCAGGACGCCCCAAAGCTCTGCGCATTCCGGACAGAATTCACGGCGAACATTGTCTTCAAAGCCGGGCGGCAACAGGAAGAGAATATCCTTATTCATCTCGCATCCTCCAAACGGCTGAACTGATCGGCGGCGTCAGGGAATTTTACGGCCATGCGGCCAAACTCGTCGCGGCTGACACTGATATGCAGTTCGGCATTTCCGGCCTCATCAAAGGATTCCTGTTCCACTTGCGTATTGGCATGCAGCCAGGCCCGCAAGGCGCCATCCTTGCTGGTCAGCCGCGCACATAGCCGTGCCCGGCCCTGATCAATGACCCCTTCTATCTCCGCGAGCAGCGATTCCAGCCCTTCCCCGGTAATCGCCGATACCGGAACCGCGATCATCTGTTCCGCCACGCGCTGCCGTTCTGCTTCCAAGCCATCTCTAACACTCGGCTCGACCATATCGATCTTGTTCCAGACCTCTATAAGCGGCGGCAGCGCCATGCCTGAAAGATCGGCGAGCCGGAACAGAACCTTCATCACATCCTGTTTCTGTTCTTCGTCAGCATCGCTGGACCGGTCGCGCACATGGATCAGCAAATCCGCATCGAGCGCCTCTTCCAGAGTCGCCCGGAAACTGTCGACCAGGTGCGTCGGCAGATCAGAAATGAACCCGACGGTGTCGATCAGACTCGCCTCTCCAAGGCGCGGCAATTCGAGCTTTCGGATCGTGGTATCCAATGTGGCAAAGGGCATATCCTTGGCCATAACGTCAGCGCCAGTCAGGCGATTGAAGAGAGTCGACTTGCCGGCATTGGTATAGCCGACCAAAGCCAGGATCGGTGTCTCGCGGCGTTTGCGACCGGCGCGCTGAACGCGGCGTGTGCGCTGGACGTCGGCCAGATCCCGGCGCAGGCGTTTTACCGCCCGGTCGATCATGCGCTTGTCCGCCTCGAGTTGGGTCTCACCGGGGCCGCCAAGGAAGCCGCGTCCACCACGCTGGCGCTCAAGGTGGGTCCAGGTTCGCACCAGGCGCGATCGCTCGTACAGCAATCGGGCCAGTTCGACCTGTAATCGGCCTTCCTTGGTGCGGGCCCGCAGGCCGAATATTTCCAGGATCAGGCCCGTGCGATCAATCACTTTCACACCAAGCCGGTTTTCCAGGTTCCGTTGTTGAATAGGTGTCAGAGCTGCATCGATAATGACAATCGAGCAATCATGGCCTTTCACGTCCGCCTCTAGCCGCTCCAAAAGACCGCCTGACAGGAGGTAGCCCGGGGTCGGCTTTCTGACATTCTCCGCGCGCAGGAATTCAAGCTCACAGCCGAGCGCCTCGACCAGGCCGGCTGATTCGTCCAGGCGCACCTCGCTCGGCCGCTCTGATGCCAGAGTCCACGGGATAATAATGCCCGCCTTTTCAGGCGGTTGTTCCAATTCGAACGGTTTTTGCGTCAACTGACCTAGCTATCGTCTTCGTCGAAGAGTTGCACGTGAGCGCCTGGCGCGATGGTCGAGATTGCGTGCTTGTAGACCAGTTGCGGCGGACGTCCATCACCGCGCAACAACACACAAAAGTTATCGAACCAAGTCACAACGCCTTGTAATTTAACGCCATTCACCAAGAAAATCGTCAACGGTGTTTTTGACTTACGGACTGCGTTTAAGAAAGTGTCCTGGAGGTTCTGCTTTTTATCTGAAGACATGTTTTGCCTGTCCTTCTTTTATACTGCAGCGGCTATAACGAATGGAACGAATTGGCAAGCTATGGCGGCGCTATCTTTGCCAAAATGAGGGATTCAACGCTGGCAGAAGCGCAATCACCTCTAATCGCCCAAGGATCATGCCGAGAATGACGCAAAATTGGGCGACACTGTTCAGTTCGGCATTCATTCCCGCAAGAATATGCCCGGCATTCGAAAGACTGCCAATCCCGGCCAGGATCGCGTCATCGAATGACAAACCTGCAGCGCTCAGCAAAAGAGTGCCGAGCGTGCAGGCCACGATATAGCCAACCAGATAGACCCAGACACTCATCACGGTACGATCAGACTGACGACGGCGGCGGAAGGCGAAGTGTTTCATGCTGCCGCGATATCCTAATTGGGCAAATTCCAGCGCCACGCGACGGCTCAGCACGATCAGGCGCGCCAGTTTGAAACCTCCGGCCGCGGATAGGGCCGAGCCACCGATCAGAACCGGAAACAGTACGAGCACAATTGGCAGGCGCGAGAATTGTTGCGGATCCGTGAGCGCGATCCCGCTGGTGGCCAAAGATGACGTCGCCCAACCGATACTCTCGATCAAAGGCAGCCCGGCCAGAAAGGCCAGCATGGCAATCAGGGTTAGCGAGCCAATCCAGGCCAGCGTTTCCGGGTCTACCAGAACCGAGCGAACCCGCCCCTGGCCTGCGCCATCGACAGCGATCAGGCCTAATGTACCCAATACCAGACCGAGCCAAAGCGCGATGGAATGTAATGGCCCAGCTTGTGGCGCCACATCGTATCCGAGCGGATCGACCATGCCGGTTGTGATCGCGCTGACCGCCCCGGCGAGCGCATCTCTCGGCGCCAGGCCGAGCGACAGGAGGATCGCGGCCAGGACAAGAGAACTGCTCAGGATCAAAGCTGTACTGACCCGAATGATGCGCCCGATCGGGTCAAAGAAGCTGCCTTCGGTTTCACTGAAAAAGCGATTTCGGTGAACGCCCGGGCCGCCGAGGTTGAGACCGGAAAAGACGCTTGCCGCGATCGTGATGCTGGCAATCGCGCCGATCAGGTGCAGCATGGCACGCCAGACAAAAATACTGATCGGCATCGGATTCTGCACCGGATCGAGCCGACTATGACCCGTGGTGGTCAGGTTCGAGACGCTTTCAGAAAAAGCCGCGAGAAAATCCGGTGTCCCGGTATAGTCGATGAGGGGACTGGCGGCGATCGCCG
>JBCCZH010000260.1:0-4936 GCA_039188075.1 Pseudomonadota bacterium | reverse complement strand
CATCCAGTCCGGCAGCTCCAGCGTCCGCGTCAGCGGCGGAATCACCGCAGCGATCAGCATTGTATTGCCCGCCCCAATCGCCATCAGCGAGAAGAAGAGCAGAAAAAACGCCCCGCGCCGATTGGGCTGAGGCGTCAAATCAGAAGAGGCCGAGTCCGCATTCATGCGCCCTCTTTGAGCCGATGCGCGACAAAATCAAGACATGACGCAGGGCTTTTTCGGGGTCGCAACCGGTTCGAAAGGAAATTCTGAAAGGGTAACGCAGAATGTGTGAGATCCTGCCCAAATGATTCAGTTGCTCGGATTTGCGATTGTCTTGCTGGTCGTGTCCGGCGCACTGCTGGTCAGCGGCGGTCCCGCCGTGTTTGCCGCCCTGCCCTTCGAGCTTGCCTTGATTGGCGGCGCTGCGATTGGCACGGTGATGATCGGCAATTCAGCATCGGTCGCGAAAGCGGCCTTTGTCGGCTTCGGGCGCGCCCTGTCTGGCGCCAAATGGACGAAAAGTGATTATGCGGGCCTGCTCACCTTGATGCACGAATTGACACGGCGGGCACAGCGCGGCGGCATCGTTGCCATCGAGCAGGATATTGAAGACCCCGAACGCTCCGAGCTGTTCGCGACGCAACCGCGCCTGCAACAGGATCCACAAGCCGTCGGTTTGATCTGTGACAGTTTCCGATTGCTGGCGCTGGACCCTGGCATGCGCGAACAATCCGTTTCCTATCTCCAGGATACAGTCGGTGAGATCGTCGAGGAGCGGCAACGCGCCGTCACGGCCTTGCAAACCCTGGCCGATGCTTTGCCAGCGCTCGGCATCGTTGCGGCCGTCCTTGGCATTATCAAGACTATGGCAATGATTGACCAATCGACCGCCGTGCTGGGCGAGATGATCGCCGCGGCGCTGCTCGGTACGTTTCTTGGCGTCTTCCTGGCTTATGGCCTGGTCGGACCGATCGCCAACCGGTTCGGACAAATTGTCGAAGAAGAAGCCATTTATCTCGATACGATCGCCCGCATTATTACCGGCTACACCCAGGGGATTGCGCCGAGAACATCCATCGAAATGGCCCGCGCCAGCCTGCCCGTGGGGCTCCGCCCCGACGTGTCGGAGCTCGACTCGCGATTGAAAGTGGTCCGGCTCGAACAGGCCGCCTGATGGGCGGTTTCGTTTACGCGTGATCCGAAATTTCCAGAGTCGATTTAAATCCGCATCAAATCAGACCTGCGATAAAGCCGTCTGTGATGGGATGGAGGATGCGTTGATCCAGGTCATGAATTCAAATGCTCCCGGCGCTGAGAGTGATGCCTGGCTGAAAGGCCTTTCAAGCACGCTCGCCAAGGGCTTGTGCGGGATAATTGCGGTCCTGGTGGCGATCAAAGCCGCTGCCTATACGCCAAGTGTGCCTGAATTGTTCGTGCACGAGCAACATTTCGTGCGAATTCTGGCCTTCACGGCGTTAACCGTGTGGGTGGCCCTCTCCATTGGTATGCAACGCCGCGGCGCTGCCGCGATTATCGCTCTGGCCTTTGCGATTTTCGTTGAGATGTTCCTGGTACCGGCGCGCGAAGTGGCCGTGCCGAGCATTGTTTCCGCCAATCTGGGCATCGTTCTCGCCTACTGTGGCTTGCAGCTCTACAGCCTCTCAAAGGAAACGCCGCAGCAAAGCTAAACTGCAGGCGGGCCGATCAAAACACTAGCCATTGTCAAAAGACCACCCTACTCTCATTGATAAGGTTCAATGGGGAGTTTGGGCTTGTCTCGATTTGAAGATCTCATCTCGACAGTCGCGCATTATCAGGCTTTGTCGGCTGAAAACTACACACGGGTTCGGACGCTCGCCGAGGAGTTACGGGCCGGCCTTTGCGCGCATATCGGCTCAAAAGATGGTGTCTGCGTCCGTCTGGTGCCGCCTGCCGGCGCTTTCGAGGCCAAGGATTATGGCGATCAGGCTTTCTCCATCCCGCCTCAAGGCTTTCGACCCTTAGGCGCCATTCTGTTTGGTCTCGCCGTGCGGGTTTCCATGGGGACGGATTGGATGCGCGTCACCATTCAATGCCAGAAGATCGGCGATGAGTTTATCGCTCAGATCGTTGGCGGCGAAGAATACAGGCTCAGCATTCCCCTGCAGGAGAATGATCCTGAGCCCTTTTATGATCATATTTATGACCACGTCCTGGACTGGTTCAAAACCCAGATCGACCGCTATGAAGCGGGCGATTATGGCGGCCGGGAAATCGGCTTTGATTTCTCTCGCAGCGAGACCGACACCCTGGTCTGACCAGGGCGCGAAGGGCTGAGCCATGGAGATTGGACTTCTTCTCGCAAGCGGCGCCGGACAAAGCGTGATCTTTGCCTGTGCCCTGATTGGCGCATTGGGAGTCGGCGCGCAATGGCTCGGTTGGCGCCTGCAGGCCCCCGCCATTGTGTTGATGTCATTGGCGGGTCTCGCGGTTGGACCGCTCTGGTCGGTGGCCTTTGGCGAACCGCTGCTCGATCCACAAGCGACGTTCGGGGATGTGTTCAGGCCGATTGTCTCCCTGGCGGTTGCGGTGATCCTGTTCGAAGGCGGCCTGGTGCTGAAATTCGAAAACCTGCGCGAAGCGGGCGCCGCGGTGCGCCGCATGATTTTTGTTGGCGGTCCCCTGGCCTGGCTGCTGGGAACCTTCGCCGCGCGTTATGCGGCTGGCCTGGACTGGGCCAGCGCAACGGTCTTCGCCGGGGTCATGGTGGTGACCGGACCGACGGTGATCATTCCCTTGCTGCGCCAATCCAAGCTTGGCGGCCGTCCCGCGCAATTCCTGAAATGGGAAGGCATCGTGAACGACCCGATCGGGGCCCTGTTCGCGGTCGCCGCGTTCGAATTTATTCGTGTCGCTTCGGAAGGCCAGAGCCTGTTCGGCGCTGGTCTGTGGATCATCATGGCGGCCTGTTACGGGATCATCCTGGGCGTGGTCTTTGGCTGGTTGATGTCCAAGGCGTTCCGCGAAGGCTGGACCCCGGAATATCTCAAAGCCCCGCTCATCCTGGCCTCGATCATCCTCTGCTACACGCTGGCCGAGATGTTCCAGAAAGAGATCGGCCTCGTCGCCGTAACGGCCTACGGAATGATGCTCGGTAATTCAAAGCTGGCCGGTCTGACCGAGCTTCAGAAATTCAAGGAAGATATTGCCATTCTCCTGGTGTCAGGCGTGTTCGTGATGCTCACGGCGGACCTCACCCCGGCGATTATCGCGCAGGCGATCAATATCAACACGCTTGCCTTCCTGCTCTGCATGCTGTTTGTGGTGCGGCCGCTCTCGGTCTGGATTGCCACCTATGGCACGCTGTCGCGCAAGGAAGCGATCCTGCTCGGCTGGATCGCGCCGCGCGGGATCGTGGCGGTCGCGGTGTCCGGCCTGTTCGGATCCCTGCTGGTCGATTTGTCCCGTGAAGGGCGGTTCTTCTTCTCTGGCGCTGATCAGATCACGCCCCTGGCCTTTGCCATGGTGTTCACGACTGTGGTCATGCATGGCTTCACGATCGGCCCTCTGTCGCGGGCGCTGGGACTGGCGCGCAAAGAGAAGCCTGGTGTGCTGATCGTCGGGGCCAATGCCTGGAGCGTTCAATTCGCCCGCGCCCTGGAACAGAGCGATATCGAAGTCATCGTCGCAGACAGCAATTATCGCCGCCTGAAATCGTCGCGCGATGCGGGTCTCGATATCTTCATGGGTGAAGTCCTGTCGGAAGATGCCGAGATCAAGCTGGATCACGCCCGGTTCTCAACCGTGATCGCCTTGTCCACCAATGATTCCTATAATGCGCTGGTCTGCAGTCATTTTGCGCCTGAAGTCGGGCGGCACATGGTCTATCAGCTCTCCATCAATGATGATGAGGAGAATGATGATCGCGGCCTCAGCTCTAATGCGCGCGGTCGGACGCTGATCCGACGTGGCCGCACCTATGACAGCCTGATCCGGGATCAATATCGCGGCTGGGAATTCGCCCGCACTCGCCTGACCGACAAATATTCGCTGGATCAATTCCGGAAGGATCGACCTGAAGCTGACATTGTCGCCGAAATTCGCCCGGATGGCACGCTATTTCTGCTCGGACCAAACCGCGAAGCGCGTGGCGGCGAAGGGGCAATCTTGCTCAGTTTTGCACCTGAGCTGAAAGAGGATTCCGAACCGCAAACGGAATTAGCGCCAGCTTAAGCTGCCCGAACCGCGTGCAAGTCCCGTCCATTCTGTCGGAGCCAGGCGCGTTCCGACTTCCAGCGTGGTCGGCATTTCGCGACATGCGCCCAGAAGGCCGGACTGTGATTCATTTCCAGGAGGTGCGCGCATTCATGCGCCGCGACATAGTCCAGCACTTCGGGCGGCGCCATGATCAAGCGCCAGGAAAAGGCCAATCGACCGTCTGACGTACATGACCCCCATCTTGACCGCGTATCCTTGACCGTCACCCGGCGTGCTTCGACCCCGAGCTGGTCGCAATAGCGAATCACTGCATCGGACAGGTCGTCTTTCGCGGTTTTTCTCAGGAATCGCTCAACTCTTTTTCCCGTTGTCTCGATTTCTCCTGGAACGCGAATAATTTGAGGTGGCCCAGGGTCCAGCTTTGCGAGCCGACCCGGACCGTCGATAGAGATCTTACAAGGCTCACCGCGCAACATGAATTCAGCCCCTGCCTGCAGGTCGATCTGGACCGGAAGTGCCTGTAAATGCTCAGCAATCCACTCAATTCGGTCCCGCGCAAAGGCCGCGGCCTCGCCGATTTTCTTGCGGCTGGGCGCCACCGCAACAGCTTCCCGTTTGCGTTCATCCAGACGCAGGATAAGTCGGCGCGCTTTAGGGTTCACTTCGAGACGAACATTAATCGATTCACCGGATTTTGTTACCAGTGCCATCTTGTCGTCTTTATCGATAATCATTAAATACGTCTCGACATCTATAT
>JBCCZH010000259.1:0-4938 GCA_039188075.1 Pseudomonadota bacterium | reverse complement strand
TCCTTTTTGTGACATCCGCTGAAGAAGCGTGTAATGAAGTGTTTGGCTTCATTGACTATTTGGTGGCCACAAGACAAGGGAGAAAGTCATGGCTGTGACCAAAACCATCCTGCTCGTGGACGATGATAATGAGCTACGCGAAGCACTCGCGGAACAATTGGATCTCTATGAAGGCTTCACGGTGCTGCAAGCCGCCGACGCCGCGCAAGGCGTGAAGACGGCAGAAACCGAACGCACCGATCTGATTCTGCTCGATGTCGACATGCCCGGCATGGACGGACGCGAAGCCTGTAAAGTGATGCGCACGCGCGGCGTTCGCGCACCCATCATCATGCTGACCGGGCAGGACAGTGATGCTGACACGATTTTGGGCCTCGATAGCGGCGCCAATGATTACGTCACCAAGCCGTTCAAGTTTTCAGTCCTGCTGGCACGCGTTCGCGCGCACTTGCGCAGCTTTGAGCAAAGTGAAGATGCGACTTTCGATGTCGGACCTTACGAATTCCGCCCGAGCATGAAGCTGCTGGTCAAGGAAGATGATCGCAAGATCCGCCTGACCGAGAAAGAAACCAATATTCTCAAATATCTCTACCGTGCAGGCGGAAAGCCAGTGGCGCGGGAAGAGCTGCTCTCAGAAGTTTGGGGCTATAACGCTGCGGTGACCACGCATACGCTGGAAACCCACATTTACCGGTTGCGTCAAAAGATCGAACCCGATCCAGGCAATGCCCGGCTGCTGCTTACGGAAGCAGGTGGGTACCGCCTGTCGCCCTAAGCGGCGCGCAGCAATAGCCCAATCGTCCGCGCGCTTTCAGCGCCAATCTCGCTGAGCGCTTGCCGGGTCGCGCCGGCTTTGGCGCGGGCGGAGAACGCGATTAGCGTGTTCGAAGCCATGCGGGCGGCCGTCTCGATGCGGGAAGGGTCACAAGAGGGGAAGGCTTTTTCCATCCGTTGACGCATGCGCGCATCGACTTGCTCAATGCCGAAATTAAGGCGGGCCTTTATCTCTGCCTCATCAGCATGTGACGGGGCTGTGCCAAAGATCAGGCAGCCTGGCGCCACATCGCTGTCGCGATAATAGATCCCGAGCATGGCATCGAAAAAATTGGTCAATGCGTCTTCCAGTTCGCCATCCGCTTCCAGTTTCGGAAGGGCGAGTTCAGCAGCATCCTGCCCGAAGGCATTCATCGCCCCGACATACATCGACAGTTTGTTGCCAAAGGCGCGATAGAGGCTGGGGCGGCTAAGTCCGGTTGCTTCGGATAGGTCATCCAAAGAGACGGCTGCATACCCCTTATCGCGAAAGAGCTCGACGACAGCATGCATGGCCGATTGCGTATCTATGGTCGCGGGACGACCGCGTTTGCGAGGAGACTCTGTCATTTCGTACTGTTTCGCATTTAATTCTTGACGCTTCCCCAAATATGTACGAAACAGTACGAAATTGCAAGAAAGCGGAGCTCAACATGCTGATTCAATCTCTCGTCTATCCTGGCTTCACCACGCTTGATCTGATCGGGGCGCTTCAGCCTCTGTCACAGGTCCCAGGCACGACCACTGAAATTGTCGCCAAGGCTGAGGGGGCGAACCCGTCGGATTCGGGCGCGGCAATCATGGTAGATGCGACCTTCGCAACCGCCTCGACCAGCCCGGATGTTATTCTGGTGCCGGGCGGCGGCACACCGGCAATTGATACACTTGAAGATGCTGCAACGATGGAGTTTCTGGCCCGGCAAGGCGAGACGGCCACCTGGATCGTAGCGGTCTGCACAGGTTCATTATTGCTCGGCAAAGCGGGTCTTCTCAAAGGCTATAAAGCTGCGAGCCACTGGGCGGTCATTGATACACTGGAAGCCTTTGGCGCAACGCCCGTGCATGAGCGCGTTGTCATTGACCGCAACCGTTGCACAGGTGGTGGCGTCACTGCGGGTGTGGACATCGGCCTCACGGTTGCGGGGCAACTTGCAGGTGAAGACATGGCCAAAGTGATTGAGCTCATTCTGGAATACAATCCAGAACCGCCATTCGGTACGGGTCACCCAACCATTGCGGATGAGACGACTCTCAGCCTGGCCCGTGCGGGCTCTGAGTCTGCCATGCAACTCGACCGTATTCGCGCGATCGCAGCAGCTTAGACGATCCGACGACGATAATCAGAGCTGTCATCGATGTTCAGGAGTTGCGCCTGTTCTTGAGCGAAGGGCACGTCGAATACAAACGTGAGAATTCTGCCTGAGTGCGGCGGAAAGCAAAAAAAATGGCTGCAGCCCCAACGTAGAGGAGGAAACACGAGGCGAGGGGACTGCAGCCAAAGTGGGCAAGCTAAAGGAGACTCAAGCAGCCTGCCGAGAGTTTGGATTTTCAAGCCGAGTGACTTCGGAGCTTAGCCACTGGTAATGTGTTTCGAGACGCGTCACGACGGCGATGTCGATTTCCGGGCGCGACGCAAGTTCTTCGCGCCAGGCTTCAATCACGCGCACTTGCGTTTTCAGCCAACAGATCATTGCTGTATCATCGAGCGGCAAACACATTAGCGGATCTCCTGTTTTTTTTGAGAATAAATCTCAATCGCAAAAATCTGGGTACACGCATGCCAATGCAATTGCAAGTCATTATCAACTGTATTGAGGTGGCTCGCTGATTACACCGAGAAGCACCGTTCACAAGCCATTGTTATTAATGGTATATTTGTCTCTACAACATTTTCATCACCGTTTGGATCATCACATTAAGTTGGACTGCGGGACCGACTCATCTCGTGTGAATCTTCGCGGCAATTTTCGACCGAAAAGGCACATCGACAGCATCTGGAGACCAGCGAGAGGTCCATAATAGATTGAGGCGGAAGTACGCCTTGCTCGAACTCACCAAAGTTGAACCTCCGTCCGTCGATACCTTGTTCAGGGTGTTTCCGTCTTTGAGGGTGTCTCTGAAAGTCGATTAATGCGCTGAGTGATTTCGGAAATCCGCGTCAGACTTTGCAAGGCCGCCGGCAACATGACAGCAGATTCGATAAACTCATAGGAATAGGTGACGATCGAAAAGATCTGACCGGGTGTCGCGGCGAGCTGTGTTGCCGCGAACCATAGATTGACACCAAGCATGGACAGCAGGACGGCAAAGATCAGGCCATATACGATTGCTTCCGTGTCGGACAAACGCACCTCATGTCGACGCAGTGCCGTAAGGTGGGCCCCAATGGCATCCTTGATCCCTGCTTCGAGGACGGCGACCTGGCGTTCGGATTGCGCGTTCAAATCACCGTTCAGTCGGAAGAAGCGCCGACTCGACAAGCCATAAATGACCAAGGCTGCGAGCGTCGCCCCGCCAGCTGTCGCAGCCAGGAGGCCATGAAACGAAAACAGGATGACCAAAGACACGATGACTTGCAGCAAGGCCATGATGACAATGGGGGCTTCAGCTTCCAGAAAGCTGATCAGTTCGCGGCTCATATCCAGGCGCGCATTCGTCGTGGACACGGCCCCTGTCTCGGCTTTCGCGGCGACCGCGGCGCCGAGTTCCACCCGCATGCGCCCATAGGCGCGTGTGTCGTAGAGCCGCCGCCCAATACTGGTCAGGAGCAGAATCAGCATCGCAGTGGCGAGCCAATAAAAGGGCGTCCATGTATCGTTGAGAAAGCCGTCAATCGATCGGCCGATGAGCAAAGGCAGCGTGACCAGGATCAGCGTTTCGAACAGGGTCAGTGCCCAAGTGACGCTGACCTGTAACCAGAAGACCCGAATGATGGATGTCAGAGAGAGTTTCTTGTCTGCAAACATAGCGACCTCGCAGTGGAATGAGACATTTTTGTCTCATCACGTCATAGTTCAAGCCTTGCACGGTGTTTTCGCGACTTAAAGTCTGATCAGTTTCGACAGGTCGGCTTGTGTGTTCACATTGTAAAATGGATCGTGCACGGACGAGGATGTGAAGACGCATTCCTGCGCCCCGCAGGCCTCAGCCCAGAGACGCGCCGCTCGCAAACCGGATGAAATCTGCGCTTTAAGATCTGAGATCAAAGACACCGGCCAGATCCCATGCAGGCCATGGACGCGATGTTCACATCTCGCCACGGCCGGGGCAGAAACAGCGAGCAGTCGAGCCACAAAATCCTCGGGCAGGCCTGGTGTATCGACGGGCGTCGTGATCACGGCTTCGTATCCATTTGCTGCAGCCCAGCTTATCGCGGCATGTAGCCCTGCTAGAGGACCGATATCGTCTCCCACCAGGTCCGGGAGGATCTGGTGCTGGTCCAGGGACAGTGCGCCATCATCCGGGGCGCTAACGGCAATTGGGCCAGTCGTTTGTGACGCCAGTCGCTGGATCATGAGATCAACCAGCCGCTTTCCGTCCAGGCGGGCCAAGGCCTTGTTCGAACCAAAACGCCGTGACTGCCCACCGGCCAAAATTACACATGCAATATCCGGTTTGAGCGCGGGATCCCGGTTCGGCATTTCAGTATCAGCTCTCTTTGGGGCGCGGCTATGGGTTCAGCGGCGCCATCTTATCCAGTCGATTAAACAGTTCCGTCTCAAACGTTTCGGACGCATCTGAGAGAAAGGCAATATAGACACCGGTCAGGGCGGCATTTCGAAACGCTGCAAGTGAGGAGCGTCCATGCATCCAGTAGCGCGATGCCTCGCTATAATTGAAATATATCTGCGCCCCGAGCGTCTCTGCCGGAATTCGACCCTTGAGCAGACCTTGCGATTGGGCCAGCCGCACGGCGGTCGTCTGCATTGAGCTGGCTTTCTGAGGGAATTGGTCGAACGGTGGGCGCTGCGGGTCTGCCTCAATGAGGCGATTCAGGGCGATATGGGCGGCCCGAAAGAACACTTCATCCTGACGGATCAGGTCAATCGCTTCCGTGATGATGGCTTCTGCGAGGTCAAGTGGGCGATCCTCGTCAATCTCGTCCAGCGCGCGTTCAATTTGTCC
>JBCCZH010000258.1:0-4949 GCA_039188075.1 Pseudomonadota bacterium | reverse complement strand
TGGTTTTGCTGGTCTATTATGCCGTCATCGTCTCTGGCATCGCGCGCCACGACATCGTCTCCTATACGGGTCTGACCCTGATTGCATATGCGAGCACCGGCACGATGATCTGCGGCGTACTCGTCTTCTATTTCACCAGCCTGGCGCAAAATGAGAGCAACGCTCTGAATCGCGATAATGCCCGAATCCGGACCATGGCCCTGACCGACCCGCTGACCAAGCTTTGGAACCGCCGCGCCTTCCAGCTCGAGATTGATCGATTGAGCACAAAATATGGGAGCGGCGTCCATCCGGCCTTGTTCATTCTCGATCTCGACGGCTTCAAGCAGATCAATGATACGCATGGCCATGATGTTGGGGACAAGGTCCTCTCCGTGTTCGCCCGGCGCATCAAAATGGTGATCGGCGAAGGCTGCAAAGTCTATCGTCTCGGCGGCGATGAATTCGCAATCATCTGCAATAATGACGCGTCGCTATCAGACCTCGAAGTCTTGGCCAAGAAGGTCACAACCCTGACCAAACAACCGATTGAAGCGAGAAGCGTCAAAATCGAATTTGATGTTTCCATCGGCATTGCCGTATCGGATGGTTCGGCAAAATCCGTGCAGAGCCTGTACCAGCAGGCCGACATGGCTGCCTTTGTCGCCAAGGAAAATAGCGGGTCGACTTATATCATTTTCGACAAAATGCTGGACAGCCGCGCCAACCGAAAATTTGAAGTCGAACAGGCCTTGAAGACGGCGATCGATTACAAATCAATCAACGTCGCATTCCAACCCCAAGTCGACTTAAGATCCGGCGCTATCATCGCATATGAAGCCCTTGCGCGCTGGAAAGATCCGGTGCTTGGCAGTGTCTCACCGAGTGAGTTTATCGAGATTGCCGAAGAGACCTCGCTCGTGAAAGTGCTGGACCGCCTGATCATCTCCAAGGCCTTGTTGAGCGCCGGGGTCTGGCTCGGAAAACATCAACGCGTTTCGGTCAATGCGTCTGCCCGTTCGCTTAACTCGAATGAGTTTGCGGCATTCGTCATTCGGCAGGCCGAGCTGAGTGGATTGCAAGCCTCACAAGTCGAAGTCGAGATCACCGAGACATCGCTGATTCAGGATTGGGAGCGTTCAAAACGCACGGTTGAAGCCCTTCGGGAAGCTGGCATTCGGATCGTCCTCGACGATTTTGGTGTCGGATACTCATCCTTGTCCTACCTGGTTGAGTTCCCGGTGCAGAAAATCAAGTTTGACCGATCGTTCTTGTTGAAAGCGACAGACGGCTCTAGCGTTCTGGTGATGCAGTCGATTGCCGATCTCGCCATCAAGATGGGGGTCGATCTTATCGCAGAGGGCGTCGAGACCATGGAACAGTTGGAGCTGTTGAAAAGCATCAATTGCTTCACGGGTCAGGGATATCTACTCAGTCGCCCCATCCTTTCGGAAAAGATGGTCGAGCATTCACAGTCCTTGCACGCCGCGGCTTGAGCCCGTCAAACCAGACATGTGCCTCGCGCTGAAAGGCGCTGATAGATCTTGAGCGCTTCCCGGTAGAGTCCCGTCAATTCGCCTGGAACCTCAGGAAGCACGCCAGGTGGCGCTCCGAACCCGGTGGACTGCCAGACCGCGTCATACCAATGGGGAGACCAGGCGCCATCCTCAGCTTTACGTCCGGCTGGCCAGGCCAGCATTTGCGGCGCCCAATCGAGATCAAGCGCATGGCAAAGCGCACGCAGGACGGATTCTGGGTTTCGCAGGATATCATCACTATCGACCACGAGCGGCGCCCGCTCTTCGAGTTGATGCGCCTGCTCGAACAGCTCGAGCTGTTGCGGAAAGCCAATTGCGTCCAGGCTGACATCCGGCATCTTGCGGGCATAAGACACAATCACCCGCGCCGGATGACGGATCAGGAACACATTGCGACACGCCGCCATCCAGTCGCGTGAGATGCCCGGTACCATATGATGGGTCATTTGTTTCTGATAGAAAACGCGCGCAGCCGGATCCGGACTACCGGACATGTCTCGCGCGACAGAGTCGGGATCAGTGCTTTGACTGGCGAAAATTTCTTCAGACATGGGGTGACGCAAGCCGGTCCGTTTTAAATAAGCCGCGTAGAAAGGTTCATCCACGCAGACCGTATCCGGACGCGCGCCAAAGCTGCGCATCATGGTGGTCGACATATTGCGGGGGCCCGACCACATGGCGATGCGCAAGGGGGGCGGGCTCATCTGATCGGCGTCAGGTTGGCGTTGACGAGATCCTTGTACAGGGCCGACAGGTGCTGTGTCATCGGGCCGTCTAACTGCGCCAGGACGCGGCCATCCACTTCCCGTACGGGTGTCGTGCCCGCGAATGTGCCCGTAATGAAAGCCTCGTCTGCGGAATAGACATCGAACAGGGAGAAGCGTTTCTCGCGCACCGGAATACCATTCTCCGAGCAGACGCGGATAATGTTGCCGCGTGTAATGCCACCAAGACAATAGTCCGGCGGACTGGTCCAGACTTCACCATCGCGAACGATGAAGAAATGCGTTGAGTTACAGGTCGCAACAAAACCGTCCGGGTCGAGCATCAGGGCCTCGTCGGCTCCGGCCTTGTCAGCCTGGATGCAGGCGAGAATGCAATTGAGCTTGGAATGCGAGTTGAGTTTCTGATCCTGCTCGGCCGGTCCCGTCCGCCGGACATGGGCGGTGAACAGCGAGACGCCGCGCGCACGAATGTCGGGAACCGGCGACTTGTATTCCGGGATGATGACAATGGTTGGCGGCGTGATCGTGAAGCGCGGCCCCTGATACGGGGTCTTCTTGATGCCGCGAGTCACCATCAGGCGAATGTGGACCCCGTCACGCATGTCTTGCGCCTTTAGGCAGTCAAATAATTGCTGGCTGAGGGCCTCGGGCGACAGGCCAATCTCCATATCAATGGTCTTGGCGCCGGCATAAAGACGCTTCAAATGTTCAGGCAGGAAGGCGACGCCGCCCGCATGAACCCGCAAGCCTTCCCAGACACCATCGCCGAGCAGATAGCCGCTCTCGAACACTGAGACGGTCGCCTCATCGCGATGCTTCAGGTCGCCATTGATCGAGACCAGGATGTCAGCGTTGCGCGGGTCATAGACAAAATCATGCACGCCATGCGCCTCATCCGACATGGCTCATCCTCCAACCCGGCGCTCGAGACCTTCCCAATAGGGTTCACGCAGATCCTTGCGCAGGATCTTGCCAGATGGATTACGCGGCAGCGCTTCGATCTGATCGACCGATTTCGGACACTTGTATCCGGCAATCCGTTCGCGGGCCCAGGCGATGATGCTTTCCGGCGTCGGATTGGCGCCTTCCTTGGGCACAATGATTGCCTTGACCGATTCACCCCATTTCTCGTCAGGCACGCCAATAACGGCGACATCCGCCACCTCCGGATGCCCGAAAATCGCATTCTCAACTTCGGCCGGATAGACATTCTCACCGCCGGACACGATCATGTCTTTCACGCGATCATGAATGAACAGGAAGCCATCTTCGTCGAAATAGCCGGCATCGCCGGTATGGAAGAAGCCGTTGCGAATCGCGTCTTCGGTCGCTTCCGGGCGGTTCCAATAGCCTTTCATGACGAAGCCGGATTGGATCACGATTTCGCCGACCTCGCCGGTCGGCACGGACTCACCCTTGGCGTCGACACAGCGTATGATCGTGCTCGGATAAGGCACGCCACAAGACCGCAACTTGCCCCAGCTTGGTTCATGCGCCTCGGGCGGCAAATAGGTCCCGCCGCCCACGGTCTCTGTCAGTCCATATAGCTGCGTGAAGCGGGCCCCCATAACCTCGACGGCCAGCACCAGAAGATCTTCGGTAATCGGAGACGCGCCGTAAAAGACCTGTTTCAAGCTCGAATAGTCGCGGTCCCGGAAATCCGGCATTTGCGACAGCATCAGGATTACTGCGGGCACCCAGAAGGCATGATTGATCTTCTGGTTTTCGATCAGATCGAGGATTTCTGCGGGATTGATTTCCGGCAGAACCACACTGCGCGATCCTTGCGCGGTTGCCACCATGCCCGCATTCACACCCGCCACGTGAAATAATGGCATGGCATTCATCACGGTATCGCCGGCATCATAGCTCGCCCAGTCGAGTTGGCCGGCCTGCTCCAGGAAAGATCGATAATTCGCATTGGTCAGCATGACACCTTTGGGCAGACCGGTCGTGCCAGAGGTGTAGAGTTGAATAACATCGTCGGTGTCTTGAGTGGTCAGCCCGGTCGGTTCCGAACCCTGACCATCCCGCCAGGCCGTATATTCCGGCCAGCTTTCATGCGTCCCTTCCACTGTGATGATATGTTCCAGATGCGGACATTCATCCTTAATCTGCTCGATCATCTCGAACCATTCCGGCCCCACAAACAGGACCCGTACCTGCGCGTCTGACAGGATGAATTGCACTTCGGGCGCCGCCAGCCGCGTATTGACGCCATTCATCACCGCACGCGCCTTGGCGCAGCCATACATCATCTCATAATAGACGGCGGTATTCTTGGCCAAATACCCAACCCGCTGATCCGGCGTCACGCCGAGCGCGATCAGACCATTCGCCACCTGGTTCGCCCGCGCATCCAGTTCTGCGAACGTTGTTTCTTCGCCTTTGAACCAGAACGCCACTTGGTTTGGACGAATTTCACTTTGAACGCGCGGAATGTCCGCGACATGCGGCATCGATTTTGTGTCCAACATATGGAACCACCTCCCAAACTTTGTCTTTGACTCTGTTTTAGGCGACAATCGGCCATTGGAAAGCCCAAACGAACAGGCTTAGGATGGCCCCAAAGCCTGGGGAGGTAGAAAACATGGCAAACGCCCAAAGCATCATTCTTCATCAATTCGATCGCTCGCCTTTTTCGGAGAAAATCCGTCTGGCTCTGCGCATGAAGAATCTCGGCTGGGCGGCTGTGGAAATTCCCTCA
>JBCCZH010000257.1:0-5005 GCA_039188075.1 Pseudomonadota bacterium | reverse complement strand
TGTCGAGATTGTCGATATAGTCAAACACGCTGTTGCGCATGAGGGTGAAGCTCTTGGTTTATCAGGCTCTTAGCTGAGCTTGACGAGCATCTTGCCTTTATTTTGACCGGAGAAAAGCCCCATGAATGCATTCGGCGCATTATCGATGCCTTCCATGACGGTCTCTTCGAACTTCATCTGTCCGCCGGTGATCCAGGTGACCATGTCGCGCTGGAAGTCTGGCAACATGTCCGCATGGGTCGAGACGATGAAGCCACGGATCTGCAATTGCTTGCCAACAATCTGGATGACATTGTTCGGGCCAGGACGCGGCTCAGTGTCATTATACTGAGAGATCATGCCGCAAATCGCCATGCGGGCGAATGGACGCGCGCACTCGATCGCGGCCTGGAAATGGTCGCCGCCGACATTGTCGAAATAGACATCAATGCCTTTTGGCGCAGCCGCGCGAAGGGCCGCGAGCAGGCCTTCATAGTCACCGGCTGCGCGATAATCGACACATTCATCAGCGCCGATCGACTTGACCAGGGCGCACTTTTCGGCACCGCCTGCGGATCCGATCACGGTACAGCCCTTGATCTTGGCGATCTGCACGACGGCCGAGCCGACCGCACCGGCAGCCCCGGACACAAAGACAACATCGCCTTCTTTCAATTCGGCGACCCGCAGAATGCCAGCATAAGCCGTCAGACCCGGCATGCCGACAATGCCGAGAAAGGCACTGTCCGGCAGGCCGGTATCGCCAGGCAGTTTCTGCGCCATCACGGCTTCCGGCGCCGCCGTCCAGGCTTCACGCCATCCTGCCATGGACTGGACCAGATCACCTTCCGCATAATCCGGGTGATTGGAGGCCGTGACGCGTCCGACCGCGCCGCCCTGCAGGACTTCACCAATCTGGAAAGGCGGCACATAGCTTTCACGATCATACATCCGGCCACGCATATAGGGATCGACTGACATCCACGTATTACGGACCTGGATCTGCCCGTCTGCGGGTTCCGGGGCATCATTGCTGACTTTGCCGAAATCGTCGGACTGGGGCTCCCCAACGGGGCGTTTGGCGAGGGTCCAATCAGTAGATGAAATGGCGGGCATAGGTTCGTCCTTCCTGTCGTTTGGATTGGTATGTGGACGCTTCCGCGCCGGAAGCAAAGGGGGGCTTGTAAGAATTCGCAATGCCTTTTGATGGACCTTACAGCAATGTTCAGTTGCACGGGACTCAGGCTAAGTGCGATGGAGCGATGCAATTGTGGAGTAAGATAATGGCAGGTCTGAAAACCGGACTGGTCGGGGCAGGGGTCTTTGGCGGCTATCATGCCGGCAAGATTGCTGCGGCGGACAAGACAGACTTTGTCGGCGTTTACGATCCGGACGCAGCCCGATGCGCCGCGCTGGCAGACAAGCACGCTGTCACGGCCTGGACCTCTCAGGCAGACCTGTTTGCGGCCTGTGATGCCATTCTCGTTGCTTGCCCCGCGACGTATCATGAAGCTGTCGTCCGCGCCGCTTTGGAGGCCAATTGCCATGTCATGGTTGAGAAGCCGCTGGCACTGACCGGGGCGGCGGCTGATGCCTTAGCGGATATGGCAGACGCTAAAGGCCTGGTGCTGCAGGTCGGACATCAGGAAAGATTTGTGTTGGACGCCATGGGTTTGTTCGAAATTCCTGAGGCGCCGACTCAGATCGAAGCCTGGCGGATGGGTCCCCCCGCGCCGGATGGTCGGGCGGGCGATGTGTCCGTCATCTGGGACCTGATGACCCATGATCTCGACATGGTCGGCAAGCTGATGGGGCCAGCCTTGGCGGTGGAAGCCACCGGGCGTCACGCCCATACGGACCATATCGATGAGTCGACCGCGATCCTGAATTTCGCCGTTGGTCGCGCCGAAGTGACGGCCAGCCGCTGTCATACAGAACGCGACCGCCGCATGGTCCTGACGTATCCGTCTGGCACAATCGCGATCAATTTTCTGACGCGGGAGATTGAGAATACGACACCTTTTTCCGTCACCGCTGACGTTTCGGATGCGTTGCCTGATCCATTGGGCGCGGCGGATGAATCCTTTTTTGCAAGTGCGCGTGGGGAGCGCGCTTGCGCCATTCCGGGGCGCGAAGCGGCCCTGGCTGTTCACATGGCCGAGCAAGCAGAACTGTCGGCCCTTCACACGATAGGAGCCTGAACCATGGCCTATTTCGATCCCTCAACATCGCATCTGATTGATCTGCCGGAAGACGCACCGATCCAATTGTTCGACCTGAAAACCCAGCAGACCCTGATCCGCCCGGCGCTGGAGCAGCGCTGGATCGACATTCTGGATCATGGCCGCTTTATCGGTGGACCTGAAGTGACCGAGTGTGAAGAGAAGCTGGCCGAATTCACGGGGGCTGCTGACGTGGTCGCTGTGGGGTCTGGGACGCAAGCCTTGGTCATGCCGCTTCTGGCTATGGGGATTGCCGAGGGCGATGCCGTCTTCATTCCCGGGTTCACCTATAATGCGACCGCGAATGCGGTCCTGTTGTCGGGTGGCTATCCGGTGATTGTCGATATTGCCCCCAAGACGTTCAACATGGATCCAGCGGACCTGGCCCGGAAGATTGATACTGTCAAAGCGGAAGGCCGGCTGACCCCTCGCGCCATCATGCCCGTCGATCTGTATGGCCTGCCAGCCGACTATTCTGCCATTCAGGCAGTGGCTGATGCGCATGGACTGCGCGTCATCGCGGACGGCGCGCAGGCTTTTGGCGGCAAGGATCAAGGGCGCTGGGTCGGTAATATTGCCGAGATCACGGCGACCAGTTTCTATCCGACCAAAACGCTGGGCGGATATGGTGATGGCGGTGCCATTCTGTGTCAGGACAAGGATTTCGCCGAGCGGATGCGTTCGATCCGCTGGCATGGCACCGGCGATAATCGCAAGGAATCGATCCGCGTCGGGATCAATGGGCGCTGCGATTCCATTCAATGTGCCGTGGTGGCAGAAAAGCTTGGCCTGTTTGAAGCCGAACGCGCACGGCGAATTGCGGCAGCGGCGATCTATAATCAGCGTCTCGAAGGCGTCGTTGGCTTGCAGGAAGCGCTGGACGGCCAGGAAAATGGCTATGGCCTGTATACGATCCGTGTTCCAAACCGGACGCACGTGCGCGCCAAACTGTCAGAGGCCGGCATTCCAAGCGGCATCTATTACGACATGGCGATCCATCAGATGCCGGCTTTCGCGCACCTGGCCGAACTCGGTAGCCTGCCAGTCTGTGAAGCCGCAGCCGAAGACTCGCTGAGTTTGCCGATGCACCCCTATCTGTCAGAAGCGCAAGTGCACAAAGTCTGTGATACGCTCATCGCAGCCCTGAACCGCTAGACTTCCTGCGTCAGTTCAATCCCCTGATTGCGGACATTGCCGACGGCGCGTCCAACCGCCCAGGCATGCATGGCGTCGGTCGGGAACGGCTCGAACAGATCCTCGACATCACGGTGTGAGGTATCGAGCCAGCGATCATAATTTGCGGGATCGAGAATGACTGGCATCCGCGTGTGCAGTCCGGCCATCAGATCATTCGGCGTGGTGGTGAGGATCGTAAATGTATCAATCTCCGAACCATCAATCATGGCGCGATCCCACAGGCCTGCAAAACAGAACCAGCGCCGGTTGCGCAGACCAATGGCGAACGGAGTCTTGCTGCCCTTCGGGCCAATCCATTCATAGAAACCGCTGACCGGGATCAAACAGCGCTTGTGGCGAAAACTGCCGCGAAATGTGTTGGAGGTCGCGACACCTTCGCTACGGGCATTGAAGGTCGAGAATTTCTTCTCGCTGAGCGGTTTGCGCCACCAGCTCGGCACCAGGCCCCACATGGCGGGTGCCATATGGCGCACGCCTTGCGGCACGTCTTCGTCTTCCGTCGCGATGCGGACGACCGGGGCGATCTGGGTCGGGGCAATATTGTACGCGGCTTCCGGCGGATCGATGCCAGCATATTCGAACAGGTTGAGATAGGAGCTATACTCCTCCCAGCTCACGCCATGGCGAAAAAAACGTCCACACATTGTCTTGTCCCCATGGGTCGCTCAATCGACCCGAACCACGCGATTTGGGTTCATAATCCCGTTCGGGTCAAGCGCTTGTTTGATCGCCTTCATGGTCGCGGTGGCGGCGGCAGGGCGCAAGTCTTCCAGCTCATCGCGCTTCAGGCGGCCAACCCCGTGCTCCGCGCTGATCGATCCGCCAAATGCCATGGCCTGGGTGTGGACAATCTCGGTGATATGGTCGGCCTGATTGCTCAAGACCTGCGTGGTTGCGTCACTCGGCTCACAAGCTGAATAATGCAGATTGCCGTCGCCGACATGGCCAAAGGCGATGATCTCCGCATTCGGGGAGAGATCGAGAATCGCTTTTTCGGTGACGTCCAGAAATGCTGGAATCTGGGACACAGGAACGGCGACATCATGATTGATCGCGGTGCCATAAGCGCGTTTTGACAGCGGAATACTCTCGCGAATGGTCCAGAAGCTCTGGGCCTGTGTCAGCGTTTCCGCGATCAGGGCGTCTTCTGCCAGGCCCGCTTCGAACGCGGCCTGCAAAGCGGTCTCCATCACGTCGCGGGCATGGCTTTCACGCGCCATGGAGATCTCGCACAGCACCCGCCAGCGCAGGTCTGACGGGTTTGGATCGCGCACATTCGGCATTTCCGAGCGGACCATGTCGATCGCATTGGCCGGAATGATCTCGAAACTGGTCACCGTGTCGCCAGCATGATCACGGGTCAGGGCCAGCAATTCGACCACATCCCTGGCGCTCTTGCAGCTGATCCAGGCCGAGGCGCGGGCGACTTGCGGGAACAGTTTCAGCGTCGCCGCCGTGATGATGCCGAGCGTGCCTTCAGCGCCAGCAAAGACATGTTTCAAATCATAGCCGGTATTGTTCTTGCGCAAGCCGGAAAGCCCATCCCAGATCTCGCCATTGGGCAACACCACTTCCAGGCCGAGGATCAAATCGCGCATCATGCCATA
>JBCCZH010000256.1:0-5012 GCA_039188075.1 Pseudomonadota bacterium | reverse complement strand
GCGTTGCAGTCATCCTTCGGTCAATTCGCTACGTATGTCACATAGCAGAGAGTCACAAACTTACCGTTAAACGATAAGGTTATTCGTTGAAAAAGCAAGAACGGAGCCACAGTCTATGTCCCGCAAGCTCGAACCCGGTCGACTGGTCGCCGCGACGCACAACAAAGGCAAAGTGGTTGAACTGAAAGATCTTTTTGAGCCATTAGGCTTTCAAGTCGTGTCCGCGGATGAGCTTGACCTGGAGGAACCGGAGGAAACCGAGTTCACATTTGAAGGCAATGCCCTGATCAAGGCCCGCGCCGCGGCCCAGGCGACCGGCGCCCCGGCGCTTTCGGACGATAGCGGCCTGGAAGTGACGGCTCTGGGCGGCATGCCGGGCGTGCATACTGCCATCTGGGCGGGCGAGCCGCGAGATTTCTACAAGGCGATGGGAAAAGTGGAGCGGGAATTACAGGCGATCGACGCCAGCGATCGCAGCGCAAAATTCGTCTCCTGCCTCGCCGTGGCCTGGCCGGATGGGCATGACGTCACCTTTCGTGGCGAGGCCCATGGCACCCTGACCTGGCCGCCGCGCGGCGAAATGGGCTTTGGCTATGATCCGGTTTTTGTGCCGGTCGGACATGAGGTCACATTTGCCGAACTCGAGCCGGCTCTGAAACATGCCATGAGCCACCGCGCCGTGGCCTTCGAGAAGCTGAAAGCCGCGCTGCTGTGACCCTTGCGGTCGGGCCTCAATATGGCTTCGGGCTCTATGTCCACTGGCCCTATTGCGCCCGCATCTGCCCCTATTGCGATTTCAACGTTTATGCCGCCAAGGATCGGGATGCCGCGCCGCTCCTGGACGCCATCATTGCGGACATTCAGGCGCATCGAACACGGCTGCCGGATCATCCACCGCTCGACTCCATCTTTCTCGGCGGCGGAACGCCTTCGCTGCTCTCATCGGATGAGATGAACCGCATCATTGAGGCGGCAAACGATACGTTCGGACTAGCTCAAGGCATTGAAATTACTCTGGAATCCAATCCAAATGATGTTTTGCGCGACACCCCTGCCGATTGGGTGAAAGCCGGGATCAACCGGCTCTCTCTCGGCATCCAGTCGCTGCAGAATGAGGCGCTCTCTTTCTTTGGGCGTGATCATGACGGCGCTGCCGCCCGGCGTGCGATTGAACGGGCCCAAGCTGCGTTCGACAATCTCTCCATTGACATGATCTATGCCCGTCCTGACCAGTCGCCGGAGGACTGGGCAGCGGAGCTGCGCGAGGTGCTCGGTTTCGGCGCGCCGCATCTTTCCCTGTATGAGCTGACCATTGAAGCGCGCACCGCCTTTGGCAAGCGTGCCGCACGCGGTGAGCTCACGCCCATGCCGGATGATGATCAGGCCGATTTGTACGAACTGACCCAGACCCTTTGCGCCGAAAACGGGCTGGACGCGTACGAGGTCTCCAATCATGCCGCGAGCCCGCGCCATGAATCCCGCCATAATCATATCTACTGGGTGAGCGGTGACTGGATCGGTGTCGGCCCGGGCGCACATGGCCGCCTGACCGTGAAGGGTCAAAGACGGGCAACCGAAGCGGCTCGGCGACCTCAGGATTATGTGTCTGCCCCCCGGCCGACCGAAACCCCATTGGCCCAGCTCGACACAGCCCGGGAATTTCTCGCCATGGCATTGCGCCCGGTGTCAGGTCTCGACCTCAAACGCTTCGAAGCCCTGTTCGGGCAGGCGCCGGACGCGTCCCTGCTGGAACAATTGCGTGATCAATCGCTCGCGCGCGTTCAGGACGATCAGCTCAGACTGACCGCGCAAGGTCGCTTGATGGCGGATTATATTGCCGGGCAATTGTCGCCTTACTGATAGCGCGACAAGGCCTCGTCGAGGATGCGTTCCAGATCCTTGATCGTCGTCACCTGTTTCATTGTGTGACAGTGCGGGCGATAGCGCGGCAATTCGCTGTCGCCGCTGCCCCACAGGGATTCCCCTTCCGGTGTCAGCCAGATGACGCGCTTCACCCGCGCCGCCGCTTCGCGGAACAGGTCGAGCCGCGGGTCGCCATAATTCGACCGCCCATCGCCGAGAATGATCAGCGTCGTACGGCGATCCAGGACATTCCAGTGATTCATCCGCAGATCTGACAGGGACTGGCCATAATCGGTCGAGCTCATGCCGATGGAATTGATGATCTTGTCCATGGCCTGGGCAAAGTCCTCGGTTTCCAGCGTGTCGCCGACATCTTCCAGACGGCCTGAAAAAGCATAGGATTCAATATCCGGCACGACTTCATTCAGGCTGTAGAGCAGCATCAGAAAGAAGCGCACCACCCGCGCGACCGATCCAGAGACATCGCACACGGCGACAATCTTGGCCCGGTCCCGCTTGGTCTGTTTCCAGGCGAGGTCAAACGGCACGCCATCAAAGCCGGCATTGGCGCGGAGCGTCTTGCGCACATCCAGCTGGCCGCGATTCTTCTTGCGCCGCCGCCGCGAATGTTTGACCGCCAGGCGTTTGGCAATTTTCTGCACCAGAGCCTGCATGCGGTTGAGATCGCGGACGTCCAGCGCCGTCAGCGCCGTTTCGGCCAGCACGTCTTCCCGAAAGGCCAGCGTGGCGCCCGCGCCATATGTCTCAAAGGCCTGTTTGGCATGTTCGCGGGCGCGGCCGAACATGTCCTTGCGGCCTTCGATCAGCTCTTCAGCCCGAGCCTGTCCATCATCCGTCCGCTCGCGAAACGCGTCCATCATCTCGCGCTCAAGGCGTTCTATGCCGAGCGATTTCATCATTTGCTGGGCATAATACGAGACCTGGGTCGAGAACCGGATCTCCTGCAGCCCGGCCTCCTGCCCGGCCCGTTCCATCGCCATGGCAATCGCGGTCTCGTCGCCCGTCTCGAGCAAGTCCAGCAGGTCGCCTGGGCCGTCGGATGACGCTTCGGACTCTTCGCTCTGTTGCTCTTCCGGCGCGCTTTGCGGGATGGCCTGGCGTGAGAAATAGAGATCGAACAGGCGGTCATGCGCCAGCTTCTCTGCCGGCGACTTGGCCAGCACACAGCGCAGCGTGTCAGACAGACGCTGGCGGTCGGAATAGCCGATCAGCTTGACCGCTTCAGCCGCATCAATCGCCTCGCCGGTCGACACGCGCACATCTGCGGAGCGCAGGGCGCGAATGAAATCGGTGAGGACCTGTTCTGCCATCTATCCGGTCGAGGCAGCCGCCCGCGCGAGCGTGCGCACATCCTTGTCGACGGCCTGAATATCGCTCTCATGCTTGAGTAGCACATTGAGCGTCGAGCGAACCATTTCCTCATCCAGCTCGGTCGCATGCATCAGCAAGAGCGTCCGTGCCCAGTCGACGGTTTCCGAGATGGAGGGCCGTTTGCGAATGTCGAGATCGCGTAAACCCTGAACAAATTCAACCATTTGCGAGAGCAGCGCGTCTGACACATCCGGCACCCGCGCGCGGACAATGGCTTGCTCGCGCTCGGCTTCCGGGAAATCGATATGAAGGTGCAGACAGCGCCGCTTCAGGGCATCGCCCAGTTCGCGAATATTGTTCGAGGTGAGGATGACCAAAGGCGGCACCTGCGCCCGGATCGTTCCGATTTCCGGCACGGTGACCTGATAGTCCGACAGGACTTCCAGCAAATAGGCTTCGAATTCCTCATCCGACTTGTCGATTTCATCGATCAGCAGGACCGAGCCCTGATCCTGCTTCATCGCGGTCAGAAGCGGACGCGGCTCCAGGAATGTCTCGGAGAAAAACAGATCCTCAAACGAGGTCAGCTTGTCGAACGCGGCATCCAGCGTGCCAGCGCCATCCATCACCTCACCCAGTTTTTCCTTGAGCAATTGCGTGTAGAGCAACTGCTTGCCGTATTTCCATTCATACAGCGCCTTGCCTTCATCGAGGCCTTCATAGCATTGCAGCCGGTTCAGCGGCACGTCCAGAAACCGCGCCATGGAGGCGGCAAGATCGGTCTTGCCGACCCCGGCTGGTCCCTCGATCAGGATCGGCTTGCGCAGATTGTGCGCCAGATAGATGGCGGTCGAAATCTCGCGCGTCGAGATATAGCCGACCGAGGCAAGCCCCGCCGTGATGGCATCAATGCTGGTCAGTGGTTCATAGCCGGTTTTCGTCATGCGCCTCTCGTACCCGCGCGCCCGACGCCCCGCAAGAATGACCTTGAGGTAAGCAGATGCGCTTTGTCTGGCCAAATTTCACGCGCCTGATTACGGTCACAGGCTTGGAGATTCGGGAGATTTCACATGCGTACACTCATTCTCGGCGCGCTGGCGCTGTCTGGCGCCGCCGCCTGTCAGGCTCAGGATGCGGTCAAAATCACCATCACCGAAGACGAGATTGCCTCTGCCCTCACCCCGGACTGGCGGGATGTGTCGCCAGAGAATTTGATCCTGATCGAAACCGAATATGGCGACATCGTCATTGAACTAAATCCGGATTTCGCGCCGAACCATGCCAATCAATTCCGGAAATTGGTGCGCGATGATGTCTATAATGGCATCCGATTCTATCGCGTCATCGATGCTTTCGTCGCGCAGGGCGGGTTGCAAGAAGATGAATTGATCGAGCCCTTCCCGACGCTGATCAATGAGAATGATCGTCCGATTTCGGACGCGAAATTCGTCCCCCTCGGCAATGCAGACCTGTTCGCCCCTATTGTCGGCCATATCGACGGCTTTGCCGTCGGGCGCAGCGAGTCGCTGGAGAAGGAGTGGCTGCTCCACTGCCCCGGCGCCCTGGCTATGGCGCGCGATACGGATCCGGACAGTGGTGGCACGGAATTCTATATCGTGCTGGACGCACAACGCTATCTCGACCGCAATCTGACTGTGTTCGGGCGGGTGATTGATGGCATGCAATATGTCCAGAAACTCAAACGCGGAGTCCGCGCGATTGAAAGCGGCGTGATCCAGGCACCAGATGTAGGTGACGAGATCCTGTCCATGACGGTCGCCGCGGACATGGATGAAATGATCCGCCCGAAATATCAG
>JBCCZH010000255.1:0-5021 GCA_039188075.1 Pseudomonadota bacterium | reverse complement strand
TAACGCATGAAAACATGCCATCGCAGGCGCGCTTGGTCTCAGGCGCTTAAAAGCCTCTCCGAAAGGAAGGCCGTTCAATCCGCGTTTGAAACAAGCGCGCCTTGCCTTTTCATCCCCTCAAGGCCGAAGCCCTGTGAGGCGCTTTGGCGTGGATGGAGATCTCGTGTCATCCCGCAAAACGCCCCGCGCTCATCCGGGACCGCCAATCTCAACTCGCCAAGCCTCAAACTCGACTTAGCTTCCTTGTGAAACGATTCTTACGCGACCATGACTGAAACGCATCCGAAACCTCGCCTTACGCTGACCGATCGCCTGGTCGGCCTGGCGCATTCGCGCTGGCTCTTGCCGGTTTTGCTCATTGTCGAGATTGCCGAGACCTCGATCCTGCCATTGCCGTATGAGGCCGCCTTCATTGCCTTATGCCTCGCTGCGCGCGACCGGATCTGGATCTTTGTCGCCGTGACGGTCCTGGGCAGTGCGATTGGCGGGTCGATCATCTACACCATCGGGGCGACCTATTTCGATCCGGTCATATCGCGCCTCGGCGTCGAGGCTCTGGCGGCGACCTATGCGGAGCGTTTCGCGGAACGCGGAACGTCCTTCATATTCCTGGGCGGGACCACGCCGGCGCCCTCCTATCTGATCAATCTGATCGCCGGGGCGACCGGCTATCCCTATTGGGAATTTCTGGGCGTGTTTTCGGTCAGCCGGTTTGTCCGCTTCGCGATTCTGGGCGGATTGCTCTTCCTGTTCGGCGCGCAAATCACCGGCGCCTGGGCGCGGCTGCCGAAATGGCTGAAGCGGACGCTGACCGCGCTGTTGATCGCTGGTCTGGTCTACTGGTTCGTCTCGGGATTGAGCGGCTAGCGCGCGCCTATGCCGGAAAGGCGCCGGCTTTGCTCAGGCTCGAGCTGACCTTGTGCCCCAGCACGGTCTCCAGCCATTGGGCCGTTTCGATCAGCTTGCCGAGATCCAGCCCGGTTTCAAACCCGGCGCGTTCGAGCATATAGACCACATCCTCGGTCGCGACATTGCCGGTCGCCGCAGGGGCAAACGGACAGCCGCCAATGCCGCCACAGCTGGCATCAATGACATCCACGCCAGCCTCGACCGCGGCGGCGACATTGGCCAGTCCCGCGCCGCGCGTATCGTGAAAGTGGAGGCGCAGATAGACGTCCGGCGCTTCCATCCGGACGCGCTCGATCACCGTGCGCACATCCCAGGGTGTGGCGACGCCGATTGTATCGCCCAGTCCGACCTCAGCGACGCCGGCCCGTTGAGCCTGCGCCGCAAGATTGGCGACCACACCGGGATCGACCTCGCCGGAATAAGGATCGCCAAAGGCGACCGAAATGGTGGCCGAGAGTGGAATCTCCGCCTCATGCACCAGCGGCGCACAGGCGGCCAGCATGTCGGCGCTCTGTTGCGGCGTCATGCGCTGGTTACGTTCGCCAAAGCCTTCCCCGGCGACGAGCACGAAATTGATTTCGTCCGCCTCGGCATCAATGGCCCGGCGCACGCCTTTTTCATTCAGGGCGAGGGCGATGTGGCGGACATTCTGCGCGCGATCAAGACCTCGAAACACGGCGCCGCTATCGGCCATTTTGGGCACCGCCTTGGGCGAGACAAAGGAGCCCGATTCCATTCGTCGGACTCCGCAGGCCTCAAGCCGGGCAATGAATTCCAGCTTCTGCTCCGTGCGCAATTCACCGGGATCATTCTGCAAGCCATCGCGCGGGCCCACTTCCACAATATCAATACGTCTTGTCATCAGGCGTATTTAGCGGGCATTGAATGGGAATGACAGAACCGATTGTACAGCCGCCTCTGACCGGCCTGCGCGTGCTTGAGCTGGGACAGCTGATTGCGGGCCCGTTTTGCGGCCAGCTGCTCGGCGATTTTGGCGCCGAAGTGATTAAGATCGAAGCCCCCGACCGACCCGACCCCGCCCGTGATTGGGGCGCCGTGAAGGTAAATGAGACGAGTGTCTTCTGGGCCATCATTGGCCGCAACAAGAAGTCCGTGACGTTGAATTTACGGCTTCAAAAAGGTCAGGAGATCCTCAAACGTCTGGTCAGTACGGCCGACGTTCTGGTCGAGAATTTTCGGCCGGGCACGCTGGAAAAATGGGGCCTCGGCCCGGATGTGCTGCATCAGATCAACCCGCGTCTCGTCATCACGCGGGTCTCGGGCTATGGTCAGACCGGGCCGGAAAGCCACAAGCCGGGCTATGCCAGTGTCGGCGAGGCAAAAGGCGGGTTGCGCCATTTGATCGGTGAACCGGATCGGCCACCGGCCCGCGCTGGCGTCAGTCTGGGTGACAGCATGACCGGGACCTTTGCGGCGCTCGGTACAATGATGGCGCTGTTTCATCGCGAACGGTCCGGCCGCGGCCAGGTCGTCGATGCCGCGATCTATGAAAGCGTCATGGCTTTCATGGAAAGCCTGCTGCCGGAATTCGCCCTGGCCGGACATACGCGTGAACGCACGGGCGGAATCCTGCCGCGGATCGCACCGTCTGGTGCCTATCCCTGCAGCGATGGCATGGTGATTATCGGCGCCAATCAGGACACGCTCTTTGCGCGCCTGTCGAAAATGGTCGGGACCGACTGGGCCAGCGATCCGCGCTTTGCCACCCATGATGCGCGCGGTGAAAACCAGCTTGAGCTCGATGATATGCTCAGCCAGTGGACGCGAACCCGCCCCATGGCGGAGGTGCTACGCTTGTGTGAAGCCCATGCCATTCCGTCTGGTCCGGTCAACACGGCCAAGGAGATGCTGGCAGACGCGCACATGAAAGCACGGCAAGCGATCCTGAATGTCTTCTCGCCCCTTGTCGGGCAGGACGTTCCAATGCAGGCGCCCGTCCCGAAACTGGATCTCACGCCCGGCGACATTTCGTCCGCCGGGCCAGCCCTCGGACAAGATACGCGTGCAATTCTCGAGGCTTTAGGGTACAGCGCAGACGATCAGAGTAAATTACGAGACGAAAATGTCATTTGAACCTCCGCTATCGGGCGCCGATCAGGATGAAACGCCTGAGCTTCGTCCCAAATTCAATGCTGATGGATTGGTTACGGCCATCGCTCAGGATGCTGACACACATGAAGTTCTGATGCTGGCCTGGATGAATGCAGAGGCCCTGCAAGCGACGATAGATACCGGGCGCGCAACCTATTGGAGTCGCTCCAGACAGGAGCTTTGGGTCAAAGGTGAAACCTCTGGTCATACGCAGGCTGTGCAGGAAATTCGTATTGATTGCGACCAGGATGCGGTCCTCTTGAAAGTGGACCAGTCTGGTGGCGCCTGTCATACCGGGCGCAAATCTTGCTTCTATCGAATCGTCGATCCAGACACAGCTCACCTGACACGAGAATAGTCTGGCACGCATATTGCTTTGTACGTGTGTAGAAGCAATCTGGAGTCACCGTCGTGTTTAGATGGTTCAATCGGGGAAAAACCCCTGAAGAAACAATGGAAGCAGAGCCGGAATCGGTCGAGCGTCGTCGCTCGGATCGCCGTGATGTCTATGCTGACGTTGTAGCAATGTCGAACGCGGGACGGTTTCTCAAAAAGGGCATTGCCCTCGATTTGTCTCGTGATGGCACGCGTGTGCGATTTCAGAACAGTGACAGTTTGCTCGATGGCATGGTCGTCAGCATTTCTCGTTATGGCATCAAACGCAAAGCGCGCATGCGCTGGCGCACCCGCACAGATGTCGGAGTCGAGTTTCTCGACGAAGTGGAATAGGCGAGTCGTACTGCGCCTTTTGCGCTGGACTTCCAAAACCAGAATGATACGTCGCGCTTAGAGCAGCGCTGTCACCGAACAGGATTGGTTCGAATCCGGAACGAAATATCAAACTTGTCCACAGATTCCGTGTTTCTGTGGAGAATTCGTGTGATTCCGGATGAATCTTCAAAAAAGTCTATCGACTCTTTTTCGATCTGAGTCATTCTACACCTGTCCGCAGCGGAGACCGGGAAGCCACCGGAGGAAACAGCGGGAAGAACGTCGCGCCCGGACGAAGTGGGCTCAAGAGTGAACCTCGGAAACGGGGGGATGCGAAGGAGCCGACGGAGATGAAGGGAAAGGCAACGCGGCGTCTGCTGAGCTCCAGCTAGAGGGAGTGAAGCAGGGCCATATCTGCGAACGGGGTACGAACCGCAACGCAGACCAGAAAGAAAACCGGTAACGGGTGTCTGGATGGTGGGACTTAACAAAACTGCGCGAGCAGAACGGGAAGTTTCAGGTCTTAATTGAAGCGCGAAAGCGGGGACTTAGCGGAAACTGAAGACGCGAATCGAATAAGCCAAAATGGGGTGCGAGCCGAAAGGTCCGTACCCCTCTTTGATTCTGGCCCTTCATTCGGCGGCCAGCTTCGCCTCGGTCTCGTCATCGAAAATCTCTTCAATCGACTTGCCGAACAGGCGGGCGATAGAGAAGGCCAAGGGCAGGGACGGATCGTATTTACCGGTCTCGATCGCATTCACCGATTGTCGCGACACGCCGAGCTGATCCGCCAGGCTGGCCTGGCTCCAGCCGCGCTCTGTGCGCAAGGCTCGAATGATATTCTTCATCAGCACTGCCTCCCGCCATTCAGGATCCATGTGGAAAGGCCATAAGCGATGAAGAAAAACGGGCCGAACCAGAAAATCTCAAACCGGTCCACGACATGAAACAGTTGCAGGAACCCGATCAGGAAGATCACGCTGGTCGTGATGATCCCGCCCCAGGCAAGCCCGCGCATCTGGATCATGCGGGTATACTCGTCGGTCTCGTGCGCATAGCGCATCATCACCAGCAGCGTGGCAATCACGGGCAGAGCGCAGGCTACGGCCAAGGTCGCCTGTAGCAATAATGGTTCCGGGTCGAGCTGTTTCAGCCCGAACGACCCAGCGATCACGATGACGGTATAGACCGCCATGAGCGGCCAGAAGACGCGATGATATCGTCGCTTCGCGGATTTGAAGGTTTGTTGAGTCATGGAAAGCTCCTGGGAGGAATTAGATCACCAGCCG
>JBCCZH010000254.1:0-5032 GCA_039188075.1 Pseudomonadota bacterium | reverse complement strand
CTTGATCATCACGACCGGATCGCGCCCACGCGCCTTGCCTGTGGAAGGGGCAGATCTTGATGGCGTCTTTGACCTGCGCGACCTGGCCGATGTTGAGCGTATTCGCCCGCGCATGATGGAAGGGCAGAAGCTGGTCATTGTTGGCGCTGGCTATATCGGCCTGGAAGCTGCCGCGGTGGCGCGCCAGCTGGGGCTCGAGGTGACAGTGCTCGAAATGGAAGACCGCGTACTCGCGCGGGTGACCAGCCCGATCATGAGCGAATTCTTCGAAACCGAGCATACGCGCCAGGGCGCGGCCATCAAAACCGGGGCGCGTCTCGCCGCCTTGCGTGGGGCAGAGGGCAAGGTCACCGCCGCCATTCTCGCAGATGGCAGTGAACTGGCGGCAGATATTGTTCTCGTCGGCATCGGTATTTTACCAAATGTTGAACTCGCCGAAGCGGCTGGGATTGCCTGTTCGAATGGTATTCTGACCGATCGAGACGCGCGCACGAATGACTCGCGGGTCTTCGCAGCGGGCGATTGCGCGGCGCGGCCCCTGGTCCATTATGGGCGTCAGGGCCGGCTGGAAAGCGTGCACAATGCGATTGAGCAGGGCAAACTCGCCGCTGCTGCCATCATGGGCAAACCGCGCCCGCCTGAGGACTGTCCCTGGTTCTGGTCGGATCAGTATGATCTGAAGCTGCAAATTGCCGGTCTCAGCCAGGATTATGATCAAACCGTCCTGCGCGGCGACCCGGACAGCCGCAAGTTCGCGGTCTTTTATTTGCAAAATGGCAAGTTGATTGCAGTAGATGCGGTCAACAGCCCACCGGAATTCCTGGCATCCAAGAGATTGATAATGACAGGCGCGCGCCTTGCGCCGGAAACATTAAGCGATACATCCCAATCCATGAAAGAAATCGCGGCAAACGCGGTATAAGGAGACAGCAAAGACATGGCGAAAATTATTTACGTCGATCACGAAGGCACAGAACGCGTCATCGAAGCCGCAAATGGCGAAAGCGTCATGGAAGCCGCGATCAAGAATTCCATTCCGGGCATTGATGCGGATTGCGGTGGCGCCTGCGCCTGCGCGACCTGCCACGTCTATGTCGACGAAGCCTTTCTGGAAAAGACGGGTGCCGCTGAAGATATGGAACAATCGATGCTGGATTTCGCCGAGAATGTGAAACCAAACTCGCGCCTGTCTTGCCAGATCAGCGTCAGCGATGACCTGGACGGGTTGAAAGTGACAACGCCGGAAAGCCAGCACTAAGGCGATCCAGAGTCTCTGAACGAACGCCCCGGCCCAATGGCGGGGGCGTTTTTGTGTGCGCTGACGTGGCGTGAGATCTTGGTCTGAGACGCAGACCGATTATTTGCAGGCCAAGACCTATTCCTCCCAGGGGTGCAAAATGACCAGCTTTACCGAACTACTCGCAGGCCTGACGCGGAACAACGACACGACCATAGATGCGCACATTCCGAACTCCTGGATGCAGGGCCGGACGACGTATGGCGGCTTGACTGCGGCGCTGTCATTTCAGGGTGCGCTTGAATTGGTCAGCGATGTTCCAATCCGATCTGCCCAGGTGGCGTTCGTTGGTCCCGTCGGCGGTGATGTCACGATTCGACCCACCTTGCTGCGGCGGGGCAAGAATACCGCTTTTGTCAGCGTCGACATCACCTCGGAAACGGGGGTCGCGGCGCAATCGATCTTTGCCTTTGGTCTGGCGCGCGAGAGCAGCCTGCACTTTGACGACATGCCGATGCCAACAGTGCGGGCGCCAGATGAAATTGACTCCTTTTTTGCCTCGGGCATGCCGCGTCCTGGCTTCACACAAAATTTCGACATGTTGCTGGCCACAGGCGGTCGACCGATTTCCGGTTCGGACGAAACGTCGATCGGCCTGTGGATGCGCCATCTCGATCCGAACACGCCGCAAGATGCGACCGCGATCCTGGCGATTGGCGATGCCCCGCCGCCCGCCGCCTTGTCGATGCTGAAAACACCATCGCGGATCAGTTCCATGACCTGGATGGCCGAGTTCATGACAGATGACATCCAGACCGATCCGGATGGCTGGTACTTTGCCCAGCATACAGCGCAGCTCGCAAAAAGCGGATATTCCAGCCAGTCCATGCGCTTGTGGAACCGGCACGGCGAACCGATCCTGGTCGGTCGCCAGACGATTGCAGTCTTCGGCTAATCGCGTATCCCTCTCATTCGGGAGGAGAGGCGATGCACAGTGATACAATCGTCGCCGCGATAGATGCGGGCGGGACAAGCTTCAAATGTGCGCTGGTCGATGCAAAGAGCCGGGTGCTCAAGGCCTGGTCCGTGCCGACTATGGATCCTGATGAGACGCTGGCCGCGTGTGCCGACACTTTTCAGTCAGCGATCGCTCATCAATCGGCAAAACCGGTCGCGCTCGGCATTGCCAGCTTTGGGCCGGTGGAGATCGACCCGTCTTCGCCGCGCTATGGTACGATTACGGGCACCGCCAAGCCGGGCTGGGACGGCGTTCCGATTGGTCCGACACTCAGCGCAACGCTCGAGCTTCCATTTCACCTGGATACGGATGTGAATGCCGCCTTGCTTGCGGAAATGCGTTGGGGCGCCGCCCGTAGGCTGGACAGCGCCGCATACATGACTGTCGGAACCGGCATTGGGGTCGGACTGTTCCTGAATGGCGCGCTGGTTGGACGTCCCACACACCCGGAATTTGGTCATATCCGCGTTCAGCGACATCCAGATGATCAGACATTCGAAGGCACGTGTGCGTTGCATGGTGATTGCCTCGAGGGGCTCGCTTCGGCAACCGCGGTGACGGCGCGCTGGGGGCCGCCTGAGGCTCTACCGGAGGACCATATCGGTTGGGAGATCGAGGCGGACTATCTCGCCCAGGCCTGTCTCAATCTCGTGCTCGCAACACGGGTGCAGCGGATCATCCTTGGTGGCGGCCTGATGAATGCGCGGCATCTATTGGCCCGCATCCGTGAGCGCTTTGAAGTTTTGATGGGCGCCTATTTGCCGGTCGCGGGTGCTGAAACGATTTACGCGCCTGAATTGGGCGCGCAAGCAGGGGTCCTGGGCGGCGCCGTTTTGGCGCTCGACGCGATTAATTGACCAGAGCGGCTTTCAGGTCTTCCAGATATGCGACTTGCTCTTCCAGAGCCGTGTTGCCATCCTTGCCTTCGGCCAGCAAGGCGCGGTGGGCTTCGTCATAGTCTTTCTGCACGCTTTCCACCGAGACGCTGTCGAGATTGACGGCTTCCTCAGCGAGAATGGTCAGACCGGCTGGCGTAACGTCTGCGAAACCGCCGCGCACGAACAGGCGCATTGTGGTTTCGCCGCCGTCTTCGACGCGCACGACGCCGTTCTTCAGCGTCGTCATGAAGGGCGCATGGTTCACCAGTACGCCGAATTCGCCATCGGATCCTGGCGCAATCACATGATCAACTTCGCCCGAAAACAATTCGCGGGCGGGAGAAACGAGTGAGAAGTGCAATTTGTCAGCCATGGTCTACTCTTGAGTAATTTGTACCGCGAGTGTCAAGCGGTCATCGCGTTGTTGTGGGATTACTGTCAGCGAATAATTGATAGATGGGGGAATCTTCCAGCGATACTTTTCGGTATCATCGGTACCAGACTCTGATATCCACCGTGTAGTTTCAGCGGTGAGGATCGCCGTCACTTCAGTATTAAAATCCTCGGTAGGTTTGTCGTAGAATCCTATTCGGCAGATAGAGTCGCCGACGGCCACAACCATGATCGCGTCATCAACAGGCTGCTCAAAAAAAGTAGCTCCTCCCGCAATTCCAATTGCGAGTGGTATGTACTCAGTTCGGTCCAAGCTAGTGGGCGCCCCCCAGGACAAGCCGATATCGTTAGCTGCTCTCTCATCCCCGGCGGGTATTTCGACTGTGCCGCTTAGTTGGGCGATACATCCGAGTAGAAGTGAGTTTTGAAACGCACGCCCAATGCTGAGGCTAGGCGGGGATAAAAATTCCTCGATTTGATGCTCTTCTCCGCCGTTCTGTGCTGATGCACTGAACGGCAACAGGGCAAGTCCTGAATACAGGAGAAGCGTTTTTCCCAACATTGAGTTTACTTAGGCGGCGTCAGCCAGCATTTTTTCAGCTTTGGCTTTCGCGTCCTCGATCGAGCCAACCATGTAGAAGGCTTGCTCTGGCAAGTGGTCATACTCGCCTTCGATCAGGCCTTTAAAGCCGGCAACCGTGTCTTCCAGTTTCACCTGAACACCTGGAGAACCGGTGAAGACTTCCGCCACGTCGAACGGCTGGGACAGGAAGCGCTCAACCTTACGGGCGCGGGCAACAACGAGTTTGTCTTCTTCAGACAGTTCGTCCATGCCGAGGATCGCGATAATGTCTTGCAATTCCTTATAGCGTTGCAGGATTTCCTGTACGCCACGTGCAACTTCATAATGGTCCTGACCAACGATTAGCGGGTCCAGAATACGCGATGTGGAATCCAGCGGGTCCACAGCCGGGTAGATGCCCTTTTCCGAGATCGCACGGTTCAGAACCGTCGTCGCATCCAGGTGAGCAAACGAGGTCGCTGGCGCCGGGTCGGTCAAGTCATCCGCAGGCACGTAAACCGCTTGCACAGAGGTGATCGAGCCTTTGGTTGTGGTCGTAATCCGCTCTTGCAGGCCGCCCATGTCGGTGGCCAGTGTTGGCTGATAGCCCACAGCAGATGGAATACGGCCGAGCAGCGCTGACACTTCTGAACCGGCTTGTGTAAAGCGGAAGATATTGTCGACGAAGAACAAAACGTCCTTGCCTTCAACATCGCGGAAATACTCAGCCTGGGCGAGACCCGTCAGGGCCACACGTGCGCGGGCGCCTGGAGGTTCGTTCATCTGGCCGTAGACCAGCGTCGCGCGGCTTTCGCCGTCGAGATCGATCACGTTCGCGTCCTGCATCTCGTAATAGAGATCGTTCCCTTCACGGGTACGTTCACCGACGCCCGCAAACACGGAGTAACCACCAAACAGTTTCGCGATGTTGTTGATCAGTTCCT
>JBCCZH010000253.1:0-5037 GCA_039188075.1 Pseudomonadota bacterium | reverse complement strand
GGTTTCGGCAACTGGTTTGTGCCGCTGATGATTGGCGCGCCAGACATGGCGTTCCCGCGGATGAACAACATCTCGTTCTGGTTGACCGTCGTTGCCTTTATTCTGGCGATGATTTCCTTCCTGGTGCCAGGCGGCAATGGCGTGAATGGTTTCGGCGGCGGCTGGGTGCTGTATCCGCCACTGTCGAGTACGGCGGGCCATGCCGGACCGTCCATGGACCTGCTGATCCTGTCTCTGCACACGGCCGGTATTGCGTCCATTCTTGGCGCGATCAATTTCATCGTCACGATCCTGAATATGCGGGCCCCTGGCATGACGCTGCACAAGATGCCGCTCTTTGCCTGGTCCATGCTGGTGACGGCAGTTTTGCTGCTCCTGGCCCTGCCGGTATTGGCAGGCGCCCTGACCATGCTTCTGACAGACCGTAACTTTGGATCGCAATTCTTTGATCCGTCCGGCGGCGGCGACCCGATCATGTTCCAGCACCTGTTCTGGTTCTTCGGTCACCCCGAAGTCTACATCATGATCCTGCCAGCTTTTGGTATCATCTCGCACATCGTGTCGACCTTCTCGAAAAAGCCGATTTTTGGCTATCTCGGCATGGCCTATGCGATGGTCTCGATCGGCGCGATTGGTTTCATCGTCTGGGCACACCACATGTACACCGTTGGCATGCCGTCTGACATGAAAGCCTATTTTGTTGCGGCGACCATGGTGATCGCGGTGCCGACTGGGATTAAGATCTTCTCCTGGATTGCAACCATGTGGGGCGGTTCGATTGATTTCTCTGTCCCGATGGTCTGGGCAATTGGCTTCATCTTCCTGTTCACCCTGGGCGGTGTAACCGGAGTTGTCCTCGCCAATGCTGGCATCGACCATGCCTTGCACGATACCTATTACGTCGTCGCGCACTTCCACTATGTGCTGTCACTCGGCGCGGTGTTCGGCCTGTTTGCGGGCTGGTACTACTGGTACGAGAAGATGTTCGGCATCAAATATAACAAGATGATCGGATATGCGCATTTCTGGACCATGTTCGTGGCGTCGAATCTGATCTTCTTCCCGCAGCACTTCCTGGGCCTGAACGGCATGCCGCGTCGCTATGTCGATTATCCTGAGGCGTTCGCACTTTGGAACAATGTTTCGTCGATTGGGTATGCGATCTCCATGATTGCGACACTGCTCTTCTTTGGTGGCATGATCGAGTCGATGATCCGTCGCCGTAAGGCAGAAGCCAATCCTTGGGGCGAGGGGGCTACGACGCTCGAATGGACGCTGCCAAGCCCGCCACCCTTCCACCAGTTCAATGAACTGCCGGTGGTGAAGAATGAGGGCGGTCACTAAGTCCCGCCCGGCAAAACCAAAATCGGGCGGCCCTTTGCGCAAAACCAGCGCAGAGGGCCGTTTCCGTAGAAGCTGAAGAGAACCGAACTATGTCCATAGACATGACCGCTCAATCCACCAGTCCGCACCTGGCCACCGCTCGCGATTATGTCGAGCTGCTCAAGCCGCGTATCATGATGCTGGTCGTGTTCACGGCGCTGGCCGGCCTGGTCGCCGCTGCTGGGATGAGCGGGCAGGGGATTAACCCGGTTCTGGCAAGTGTTGCGATTCTCTCCGTCGCGCTCGGGTCGGGCGCTGCTGGCGCAATCAATATGTGGTATGACGCGGATATTGACGCCGTCATGACCCGCACATCGACTAGACCAATTCCGTCCGGGGCGGTCCCAAAGGATGAGGCGCTGGCCATGGGGCTGATCATGTCGGCCGTCTCCGTGCTGCTCATGTGGATCGCTTCAAATGTCCTGGCTGCGGGCCTGTTGGCGTTTTCGATCGTCTATTATGGCTGGTTTTACACCATGGTTCTGAAGCGCCGGACAGCGCAGAACATTGTCATTGGCGGGGCTGCTGGCGCGTTTCCGCCAGTTATTGGCTGGGCTGTGGTGACCGGCACGACCCCGCTCGATGCCTGGATGTTGTTTGCGATCATTTTCTTTTGGACCCCGCCGCACTTTTGGGCCCTGAGCCTTGTCGCGCACAAGGAATATGAGAAAGCTGGCGTCCCGATGTTGCCCGTAACAGATGGGGCGAAAGCGACCCGTTCGCAGATATTGATCTATTCCATATTGCTGGCCCCAATCGGTCTGGCCCCCTTGGTCACCGGGCTCGGTGGTACGGTCTATGCCGCGATTAGTGGCGCATTGACCTTGGCTTTCCTCTATCACGCGTTGAAGATCTGGCGCAGTCAGGCTGGAGAAGCCGACGCTGGCGATGCTGAACGCAAGGTCGCCATGGGCATGTTTGCCTTTTCCATCCTGTATCTGTTCGGTCTGTTTGCCGCACTCATCATTGAGCATGGTTTCGGGTTATACTTTCCCCTCGGAGCCTTTTGATGACTGAAGCCACACAAGCCCCTGACGCCCAAACGCTGTTGAAAGCGCAGAAACGCCGCAATGCCTGGTTGGCCGTGGCTTTGGTCGCTTTTGTTGTCATCGTCGGCGTCACGACGGCAATCCGGATCCAGGAAACCGATTTTAGCGGCGGCGATCGCCTCTATTTCTCTGGCTATATGGATGAAGCTGCGAGTGAAAAAGCCGATCGCGTCGCTCAGGAACGAATTGCAGCGCGTCAAGCCGCCGAGGCCGCGGCTGCCACCGAAGCCGCTGAAACTGCGGACAATAGCGATGAATAATACCAGGATCGCACTTATCGCATCTGTCAGCGCGCTGTTCATGCTCGGCCTGGCTTTCGCCTCGAAGCCCCTTTACGACACGTTCTGCCGCGTCACAGGCTTTGGCGGGACCACGCAGACCGCGCAAGCGGCACCTGACCGGATCAGTGATCGTGAAGTGACCGTGCGTTTCGATGCGAATGTCGCCAATGCGCCGCTAAGGTTGAAAGCCAGTCAGACCAATTTACCGGTTCAGCTCGGCGCGCACAGTCTCGCCTTCTATGAGGTCACCAATACGTCTTCCAGCGATGTCAGTGTGATAGCGAGCTATAATGTGACGCCGCACAAGGCTGGCCGCTTTTTCAGCAAGCTCGAATGCTTTTGCTTTGAAGAACGCATCATCAAGGCCGGAGAGACCAAGAAATTGCCGGTCATCTTCTTTGTCGACCCCGCCATGGAAGACGAACGCAATGCGGATGATATCCGCACGATCACGCTTTCTTATACGTTTTTCAATACCGACGAATTCACAGGTGCGACCAAAACGGCATCACTTAACTGAATGGTTGCAGAATCCGTCAACACCGGTCTAAAAGCGCCTGAGATTGTAATAACCATTGCCACAAGGGGTTCCCCGTCATGGCCGAAGACGTCAAACACGACTATCACCTCGTAAACCCATCGCCTTGGCCGCTGATCGGCTCAATCGCTGTTCTGGTGCTCGCTGTGGGCGGCGTGACCTATATGAAGGGTCTGTTCGGGATCGAGCAGGGTCAGCTCTGGACTCTCGTTCCGGGCTTCCTGATGGTCATCTGGGTCATGGTCGGTTGGTGGCGCGAAGTCGTCAAGGAGGGTCGTACCGGCGATCATACGCCGGTTGTCGAGATTGGCCTGAAATATGGCATGGTCCTGTTCATCGTTTCAGAAATCATGTTCTTTGCGGCCTGGTTCTGGAGCTTTTTTGAACTCGCGATCTTCTATCCAGCCCGTGTCGGCGGCACATTCGACGCCGCAAGTCCGGTCTGGGAAGGCCTGAATGCCTTTGCGCAATGGCCGCCAACAGGTGTCACCACGTTTGACCCCTTCCACTTGCCATTGATCAACACGCTGATCCTGCTTCTGTCGGGCACGACGGTCACAGCCGCGCACCACGCGCTGGCGCATGACAAGATGGATAATGCCAAATTCATGCTGATCCTGACCATCATTCTGGGCTTCGCGTTCACCTGCCTGCAGGTCTATGAGTATTCAGAAGCGCAGTTCACCTTTGACGGTACGCTTTATGGTTCAGCCTTCTTCATGGCGACGGGTTTCCACGGCGCGCATGTGGTGATCGGGACGATCTTCCTGACCGTCTGCCTGTTCCGCCTGTATGCGAAGAATATGACTGCCAAGAAGCATCTCGGCTTTGAGTTCGCGGCCTGGTATTGGCACTTTGTGGACGTGGTCTGGCTGTTCCTGTTCGCCTTTGTCTATGTCCTGCCGCACATTGTGCTTGGGCATTAGCGATTGCCTGGTCACTATTGACCAGGCGACCCAAAAACATGGAAGAGGCGCCACCGTGTCGAATCACGTGTGGCGCCATTCTTTTTCAGACATGACCCCGAAGCGAGGTTGAGAGACAAAGCCATATGATGTTCCGCCCGATGCCCATTTTGACGGTGCTCACCGTGATCAGTCTCGGGATCCTGGTTCTGCTCGGAAACTGGCAATACAGCCGATACTCCGAAAAAATGCGTAATCCGACGATCGCGGAGCGGTCTGAGGAGAAAACCGAGATTCGGGTTGTGATCGACCGGACTCATCCCGGCGCGGCACAGCAAGTCTATGGATTCGCCGACAGTGAACCGATCTGGCGGCGTTATGTGCCCGGCGTGCTGGAAGACAGCCGGGAACCTGTGCTGGTCATGCTGGAAGCGACGGGTGGGGCAACACCGGTTCCTGTCGCATTGGCAGACCTGCCGGCAACGGTCGCGTTCGAAGGCTTTATCGCTGAGCGCGAACCAGCGAGCGCGGCTTTCGCGGGCCGCGACGATCCTGAAAACAATATCTGGTACCGCCTTGATCCGGATGCGCTGGCCAATCGTCTCGACCTCGACCAGACCCCACCTGTCGCCGAACCAGTGATCATGCGGGTGCGCAACGCAGCTGACATGACGCAGGAAAGATTTACGCTCAATCCTTATGCGTTTGCCAAGCCTGTCGACCCATTGCCGCCTGAGCGGCATTTTGGTTATGCTCTGACATGGTGGGGGATGGCGCTGGGGCTGATTGGCGTGTATGTGGCGCTGCACCATACACGCGGACGCTTGAGATTTAAGAAGGCTTGAAGGCCATGAGATACATATCGACTCGCGGCGGCGCCG
>JBCCZH010000252.1:0-5063 GCA_039188075.1 Pseudomonadota bacterium | reverse complement strand
CGCCATCGCGTTCCCAGACACAGGTCGAGGTGATGGTGTGACTTTCATCACTCTCGCGAACGTCGCCGTCTTTGAACAATTCAAACTCAATGGTCTTGTCGAGAATTTGAGTTCCTGTGAGCCCATTGCCGTCAAAGCCACGAAGCTCCAGCTCGAACTTCCCGGTCGACCATTCTTCGCCATTCAGGCTGGTCATTCCGCTGTCGCCATACAGGGTGTATGGCTCAACACTCTCGGAAGCATTCTGGCGTTCGGTCCCGCTCAGTCTGAGCTCAAAACTTTCAAACTCATCGAACCGGTAATAGCTGGTTCTGGGTTCGACCACGATGGTCATATTGTTCAATTGTTCCGTTTCGACTTTGATCAAAGCGCCGTCTCCGAACTCGGCGATACGATCGCCGGTATCTGCATCGTAAAGATATACGTCTATCGCTGCATAATGCGTCAGCCCATCACTGATATCCCTGTCGTCAATTTCGACCGAGACGGTGTCGGAATAGGATCGCGTGGGTTCCAGGCCCGTCACCTGCTTAAAATACGGTCCGGCATTTAATGAATTGGCATAGGATGCCATTGCGATGCGCGTATGCTCGGTGACGTCAGCTGACGCGGCGCTCGGAAGTAAAATGTCCAGGGCATCGGTTGTGGCAGACTTTAGATCAACCAATCGATTATTGCTGTTCATGGAGCCGGACAGATCAAACATGAAGGCGATGTCGATCGAGGTCAGGCTGTAGGTTGATACGGACTCTACTTTAACGGGCAGAGTCTCTCGACCGACAATGTGCATCAAAGTGGTGTCCTGTGTGCAGTCCAGCGACGCTTCGATAGATGTATCGTCCGAAGGCAAGGTGACCGTCGGCGTTGTGCAACTGAGCCCAGGCAAGGAGTCGACGTGCAAGGAAACAAAATCTGCGACTGTTTCTTCAATCTCCGCGTCGGATGCCCCGGTCTGCATGACCTTTGAGGCCGCCAGCACCGCTGAATCGAGCACAGCCTGTGTTTTAACCTCGCGCTGCATCTGGTTCTGCAGATCGAGACTGAGGCCCGCCACAGCGCAGACCGGAATGAGACAAAAAGCAAAAACCGTCGTGACCTGACCCGATCGATCGGTCGTGAATTTTCGGAGCAACATGGGACACCTCGTGCACTCGCATTGGACGTCCCGCTCAACTACAGGTAGAAAAAATTTCTTTCAGTTTTGTTCTCGCGTCCGATCGGTTTCGATCCATGATCGCGATGAATTTTTTACCATACCTGATGGCGGTGTCTGGCCTTGGTCTGCGAGTCATGGTTTGCAAGCGCCATGAAACAATATCTCGACCTTTTGCAGGACATTCTCGACAATGGCGTCGAGCGCGGTGACCGCACCGGCACCGGCACATTGGGCGTGTTTGGCCGCCAGATGCGCTTTGATCTGTCTGAGACCTTCCCGCTTCTGACGACCAAAAAACTGCATTTGCGGTCAATCATCGTGGAACTGCTCTGGTTCCTGCGCGGCGACACGAATGTGCGCTGGCTGCAAGACCGAAAAGTCTCGATCTGGGATGAGTGGGCGGACGAAAATGGTGATCTTGGGCCCGTCTATGGCAAGCAATGGCGCAGCTGGGCCGCGCCAGATGGCCGGGTGATTGACCAGATTCAATGGGTGCTGGACGAAATCCGGACCAATCCCGACTCGCGCCGCATGGTCGTGTCGGCCTGGAATCCGGCCGATGTGCCGTCCATGGCCTTGCCGCCCTGCCACTGTCTGTTCCAGTTCAATGTCATGGACGGGCGGTTAAATTGCCAACTCTATCAACGGTCTGCAGACGTTTTTCTCGGCGTCCCGTTCAATATCGCGTCCTATGCGCTGCTGACACTGATGATGGCGCGGGCGACCGGCCTGAAACCCGGCGATTTTGTCCATACATTCGGGGACACACACCTGTATTCGAATCACATCGAACAAGCCCGTCTGCAATTGACGCGTGAGCCGTATCCAGAGCCCAAAATGGTCCTGAATCCGGACAAGAACGATCTGTTCGGCTGGGAATATGAAGACTTCGAACTCGTGGATTATCAAGCACATCCGCATATCAAGGCGCCCGTCGCCGTTTGATTTAACGTTTTTGCGAGTGGCCCTTGTCTCCAACCTTTGCTAATTGGTTAACAAAGGGGAGTGGATTATGTCCGACGCAACATTTGAAACCTTTTTAGTCTCCGGCCTGCTCGTATTGATTGCGGCCATTGCCTATCTGGCCTGGTCCGCCTGGCGCTGGGTTGATCGCGAGCGTGATATGGAAAAGCGCGCCATGGCCGGGATAGGCTATGAGCTGCGGCACAATCTGAAACGGATGATGACCGAGCTGGCAGGCCTCGCCAATGGCAGCGTGAAGCGGGATTTCGAACTCGTTCCGGTCGTTCACCCCCAGCTGGATGCCTTGTTGTCGCGGCCGAATGAAGCTGATCGCGTTGGCCTCACCGTCATTCGCGGCAATTACAATGAATTAAGCGCCCACAAACAATCCTTGCGCGCCGCTCTGGCCAGTCACAGCGACATTGATCGTCCCGCAAATGTTGCCGTCGATGCTGTGATCGGGTCGCTCGCGACCCTGTATCTATGGGAAGAACACAAGGGCTGCGCGCCGGAATCTGCCCGCTCGACCCGCAGCTGGGATGTGCGCGACTGGATGAAAGCGAACAAGTTCCATGCCGACCTGTTGCCGGGCCTGCATTTGCGCGATCAGGTGGTCGAGCGCCTGCGCCGGGACGGCATGACCCTGACGCCGAAGCCGCTAACCTACACGGCCAGTGAATATTTCGCCAAACAATATGACCGTAAGGCTGATCCGAACGCCCCGTTCTGGAAGCGCAAAAAGAAAAAAGAACCGGTTGAGGAAGCGGCCGCTGCCGCTGTCGTTGCGGAGACCGTGATCGCAGATGAACCGGTCGCGCCGGCCGAGACCATTGTGGAAACGTCGCCTGACGTGGCGGAGACCGTTGAAACGCCGACACCGCCAGAGACGGTAGATCCCGTCGAAACAGCAGCGACTCCTGAACCGACACCGTCGCCACAGCCAGAACCGGCGCCGGACGTAACGTCAGAGCCTGAAATTGCGGCAGCAGAGCCATCTGTGCCGACAACAGGGCCGGACCCGGTTGAACCCGGTGTCGAATCCACGCCTCAATCCAAGCCTCCCACTCCCGGAGCAGTACACTAGGCAAATGGATCTCAAACAATTTATTCGGACGATTCCCGACCATCCCAAGCCGGGCATCCTGTTTCGTGATGTCACCACGCTGATGGCGCATGCGGAGGCGTTCAAACAGGCGGTTCAGGACATGGCGGCGCCGTTTCGGGATCAGAATATCCAACAGGTCGCCGGCATTGATGCGCGCGGGTTCATTCTCGGAGGCGCCCTCGCGACCGAACTGGATGCCGGGTTCACGGCCCTTCGGAAACCGGGTAAACTGCCTTGGCAAACCTATAGCGAGACCTACGCGCTCGAATATGGCACCGATGAGTTGCACATGCATACAGATGCGGTGGATGCGGGCGAACGGGTTTTGCTAGTGGACGATCTGATCGCCACGGGTGGCACGGCAGAGGCGGGACTGAAATTGTTGCGGCAAGCGGATGCGACGGTCGTTGCGGCGACTTTTCTGGTCGATTTGCCGGATCTCGGGGGTGCGGACCGGTTACGCGCCCATGGTGTGGACGTGAATACGCTGATGGCCTTCGACGGCCACTGACAAATGGAGACTATCTGATGACTCTCAAAACCTGGACTTTTGCGGCGATTGTCGCGACATCGCTGACCGCCTGTACACCTGGCGCCGAGGCCCCGGACGATCCTGTTGAAGGCGCTGTTTCGGCGGCGACCGGAGATGCTGTCGTGGCTGAATTCATGGCCTTTGCGAATGAAAGCCTCGTCGATGCGGGTGCCAGTGAGGCCGATCTTTCGGGCCTGGTTGCAAGCTTGCCGGATTATGCGGCGATTACCTGGGACGCGAAATCGCTGGATGCGGACACAGGTGCAACTGTGTTTGAGGACCTTTCCATCGGGTTCGGGACAGATCCGCAATTCGGCATGACGTTCGAAGATGTTCGGTTGTGGGGTTATGATGATGACTTGCTGGTCGCCCGGCTCGGGGGCGAACGGTTGTCGGAGTCCGGTCTGATTTTTTCCCGAATGGAGGCGACAAATGCGTCCTACTTTGGGATCGACCTCGCCTTTAACGCGTTGTTCGACAGTATTTTTTCTCAGATGGATGAAGATTTACCGGAAGGGTTCGAAGTCGCTTTCGAGCGGCTCGAGAGCAATATTGAGCGTATCGTCGTGTCGAATGTGGGCTTGCGACCCTGGGAATTGTCTCCGCTGCCGTCCGAAACGCTGACCGCACTGGACGAGGATATCCCGCCAATGGCGATCGATGCGATTCACACCGCACAATGGCTGGTTGCGATTGGACGATCCGTATCAATCGAAAAAAGCGTTTCGGAGAATACGATCGTCAATATGGACATGCGCCAACCGGGCGCGGACCTTTCCATGTCCATGAATATGGATCTCGTTGCCGCGTCGGGCATGCGCGGGTTCGATGTCGATACCAATCTGGCGCGCGGGGTTCGCTCATCCCAGACCAATGCCTATTCGGGTGAAACCCTGCCAGGCGAAGTCGTTCCCATGGCCGGGTTCCCGGCTGGCTTCACCATGGTCCAGGCGGAGCGCTATGACGGCTCCTCCATATCTAATCTGCGCCTCGACAAGCTGATGGGTTTTCTGGCCCGTTCCGAACTCCCGGAAATGGATCAGCGAGATCTGATGAGCCTCGGCGTGTGGGAGGTCACCGGCTATGAAGCGCAACTCAATGATAAGGAAATCCTCACTGCCGAGCGCGGCTATTTCAATGGCGAGGAGTTTGAGTGGATTATCCCAAGTGATCTCAGCTTCGGCATGGAAGGCGCCATGCTCAATACAGGCGAGCTGACCGGCTTTTTCCAGATCCTGTTCGAGACGTTTTTGAGCAATCCGGACATCATGCCTGAAGGTGATGCGGAAGCCGCGGAACTGGAAATG
>JBCCZH010000251.1:0-5077 GCA_039188075.1 Pseudomonadota bacterium | reverse complement strand
CCGCGCCGTCGTCGCGGTGGACGCGGCCGAGCCACAGACGGTCGCGGATTCATCGCCTCTGGCCCGCAACGCAAAACCCTTCTCGAATGATGAAGGCAAACCAACCGTATCGATTATTGTCGGTGGGCTTGGCATCAACCCGACGCGGACGCGGGCGGCAATCAATGAATTGCCCCCTGAGATCACACTCTCTTTTGCACCGACGTCAGAAAATCTGGGCCGCTGGGTGCGGGATGCACGCCGCGCCGGACATGAAGTCCTGATCGAACTGCCGATGGAGCCGTATGATTACGGTCGTCAGCGCCCGCATCCACAAGTCATGCAAGTCAGCGTCTCCGCAGATACGAACAAACAGCGGCTGGCGCGATTGCTGGCCCGCACGCCGGGCTATTTCGGCGTCATGAACTATCAAGGCGACAAGTTCGCGACAGAGCTGGAGGCCATGAAGCCGGTCTTGCAAGAGCTCAGCGATAAAGGCGTCGCATTTTTCGAAGACGGATCGCTGGTGCGATCGGAATTCACGGCGGGTGCGCGTCAGACCGGCGTGGTCTTTGGGAAGGCCACTTCCTGGGTGGATGCGCGTCCGGAAGCTGATGAAATTTCTCAACAATTGCTGTTGCTGGAGACCACGGCGCGTGAGCGTGGTGCGGCTCTTGGCACAGGCATGTCCTTCCCGGTGACCCTGGATATTCTAAAAGACTGGCTGCCGACGCTGGAAGAGAAGGGCATCGCCCTCGCGCCAGCCTCATATTATGCTAGGCGGACCAGCGCGACTGGTCAGGTTCGACAGGCTAGTTTAGATCCGCAAGGGTGACTCAGACGAAACGGGACCCTGCGCTATACCGCGCCAATGTCGGGCTGGCTTTGTTTTCCAAGGCTGGCCATGTCTTTGTCGGGCGCCGGGTCAATGGTCGCGGCGCCTTTCAATGGCAGATGCCCCAAGGCGGCGTCGACAAGGGTGAATCACCAGAAGAGGCCGCCTTGCGCGAAATGGATGAGGAAATCGGCGTCGCGGCAAAGCTGGTTGATATTCTCGAAGAGACCGAAGACTGGCTGTATTACGATTTTCCGCGCGACCTGCTCCGGCGTATGGGCGGGCCTTATCTCGGCCAGAGACAGAAATGGTTTGCGCTGCGATTCAAGGGCTCTGACAGTGATGTCCGCCTCGACAAGCACACTCCGGAATTTGATGCCTGGCGCTGGGCCAGGCTGGATGATGTGCCTGGTCTGATCGTGCCATTCAAGCGCCCGGTCTATGAACAGGTCGCGGACCGATTTTCGGCCTGGGCGGAGCCTGTCTAGGCCCGGTTTTTCCTTTTCAAGCCAATCCGATTGGCCCTATGCTGATTTCATAAAATCACTCGGGAGGGTTGGTGAGCATGGCCAAAACACTGCTCATGGTGCACGGCGTTGGCTGTGGCGGCGAAGTCTGGGATCGGATGAAGCGCGACTTCGCCATGGCGGGTTGGATGTGCGAAACACCGACGCTTTTTCCGGATCTGCGAACGGCGGAAAGCCCGCCTGACGGGCTCGCGGACCTGACCCTGAAACACTATGTCGATGAAACACTGGCCCGGGCGGCGACCCTCGCCGAACGAGATGGGCAACAGCCTGTTATCATTGGACATTCCATGGGCGGTATGATCGCTCAAAAGCTGGTCGAAGCGGGCGCTGTGCGGGCGGGCATCTTTCTGACGCCGGCCCAGCCGGAAGGGTGTACTGTCACCGATCTGCGCGTTGTCCGAACCTTCTGGAACATCGTCAAAGTCGGTCAGAAAAACGTGCCCGGCAAAGTCTTCAAAGTCGGGCCAAACGGATTTCGCTGGGGCGTTCTGAACGCGGTGCCGAAAGACCGCCATGCCAGCATCTATGCGCAGGCCCTATTTGACAGCGGCCGGGTCTATCACGATCTCGCCAATCCGGACCCGATCGATGAAAGCAAGATCAATGTCCCGACGCTGACCATTGGCGCCAAGAAGGATCGCGCGACCGTGATCAAGGCGGTCCGCAAGGTCGGTGAGAAATATGCCAAAGCCGCCCGGCCCGGCGACTATATCGAATATGGCCGGCACGCGCACTGGATTTTCGACGAGCCCGGCACAGAACAGGTGTCCGCTGATATTCTGGAATGGCTCGACGAGAAACTCTAATCGAGCGCGCCGATATAGGGCAGGCCGCGATACAGGCCGGCATCATCCATACCATAGCCAACCAGATATCGGCCTGGTGCATCAAAGGCGTGAAAATCGACATTCGCATCGCCTTCCGGCGCCCAGGGCTTGCGGGCCAGCGCACAGGTGATGACTTCCCGCGCGCCCTTGGCGAGCAAGTGGCGGCGCGCAAATTCCAATGTACGGCCTGTATCGAACACATCGTCAATGATCAGCACGCCGCGATCCTTGACCTGTCTGGCAATATCTGCGCGCACGACCACGCGGCCGGAACTCTCCCGGGCATCTCGATAGCTTTCCAGCCACAGCGCATCGAGCACTGGATGAATCTCGAGTCGCGCCAGGGCTTTCATCAAATCGCTGGTAAACGGAGTCGCGCCGATCAGGATATTGATCGCCGACCATTCGCCGGTCAGCCGCGGCGCCAGGCGTTTGGCGAGATCGTCAATTCGCGCCATCAGATCTGACTCTGACAGGACGACATCAAAATTAGGTAGGCTCATGCGCACTAGGCCCCGTTTGCTGCGAGGGCGGTATCGGCTGGAACCAGATCAAGTTCAAGTTCAAATGATTCAAAGGGTGGATTTTCAACACGTGCGGCGAAAACGGCGGTGGCATCGGCCGGAATGGTCGAGGGTGTGATCGGGGCGAACGCCTCGGCGACCTGATCGCCCTGATCATCCAGTAGAATCACGCGCACCAGTGGTGCGGTCTTGGTGCGCCCGGAGGTGTTTTGAACCGCGCCCCGTACTTCCAGAATCGGCGTTGTGCCGTCAAAGAAGCGCTCAGCTTCGGTCTCCAGAAACTCAAGACCGAATCGGTTCACCGGAATGCCAATGGCCGCATAGGTCGAGGCTGATTCGGGCCAGCGTTTGACGACTTCACCGCGAAACAGAAGCAAGCCGGCCAGAATCACGACAAAGGCCGCGGCGGTTGTGGTCCAGGCGCTCAAGGCGGCGGCCCGGCTCTTGCGACGGCGACGTTCCTTCACTTTCAGGCGATAGGCTTCATGCGCGCCCAAGGCATTGGCTTCACGGCCTGATCCTTCCGGTCCGACAAACCAGGAATGCCCGCAAGTCGCGCACTTCACCGTCCGGCCGCTTTCGCCGATGGTAGAGTCTTCAGCAAAATACTGAGTCTCGCACTCTGGGCAGGTGAGGATCATATCTTGGACATTCGCTCAATTTTTAGGAATAGTCGATATGCCCGACATCCTATTGCTGAAGGATTTACATGTCGCGATTCCGCCCAGACCTGAGCGACGAGCCCTCTGTGCGCCTCGATGGCGTCAGTTTGACCTATGATCGAACGGGTGAAGTGCTGAGTGAAATTGATCTGGTCCTGCGCCAGGGCAGTTTCACCTTCCTCACGGGCCCGTCGGGCGCTGGAAAATCGTCTCTTTTGAAGCTCTTATACCTCGCGCATGCGCCAACTCGCGGGAATATCCGACTGTTCGGCCGTCAGACGTTTGAGTTGAAGCGCAAGCAATTGGCCGCGATCCGGCGCCGTATCGGTGTGGTGTTTCAGGAATTCCGCTTGTTGGACCATCTCACAGCTTTCGAGAATGTCGCATTGCCGCTGCGCGTGGCGGGGCAGAAACAGGATGCCTATAGCAATGAAGTGATCGATCTGCTGCGCTGGGTCGGACTGGGCGAGCGCGTCGACGCGCCCACACCGTCTTTGTCCGGCGGGGAGCAGCAACGCGTCGCGATTGCCAGAGCCCTGATCAACAAGCCGGATCTGCTGATCGCCGATGAACCAACCGGCAATGTGGATCCGGAAATGGCCCGCAAAATCCTGCGCCTGTTTGCAGAGCTGAACAAACGCGTCGGCACAACCATTCTGATCGCCACGCATGACCTGGAATTGCTGCGCGAATTTGATTCTCCGGTTTTGCGCCTGTCAAACGGACTGCTGGTGCGCGATGTCGAATATGGAGCGGACGCATGAGCCGACGGGAAACGCCTTTGCTGCCGACCACGGATGCGCGCGAAGCCGCTTTGTTCTTCGTGATTGGCGCACTTTGCTTTCTGGCTGCGCTGGCGGCCCTGACGACGCGCGGGACCTATAAGGCGGCTGAAGCCTGGGGCGCCCAGATTGAAGGCGATATCACCGTCGTCATGCGCGACACCGACCGGCGCACCGCCGAAGATGCGGCTGAGCGCGTCGGCAGTCTCGCAACCGTTTTTGAAGCGCGCATCCTGTCGCGCGAGGAAGTCGAGACCCTGCTGGAACCGAGCCTCGGCCCGGGCGGCATGCCCGATGGCTTGCCGGTGCCCATGCTCATGGTGGTGCAGGCGGATCCCAGCGTCGGGGATCCGAGCCCCGATATTGAGCGCATCCTTGGCGAGGTCGGGATTGATGGCGATGTCGCCGGCAATGCTGGCTATGCGGATAATGTGCGCGGGGCTCTGGGGGTCTTGCGTCTGGTCGCCTTGTCCATTGTCGCCTTGCTCTCGGCCACGGCAATTGCAGTGATTGCCTTTGCCACGCACGCTGCCTTGCTGGCGCGGCGGGATATTGTCGATGTCCTGCACCTGTCGGGCGCGGAGGACCGCTATATTGCCGGCCTGTTTGAACGGAGGTTCTGGGTACTCGCCCTTCAAGCTGGCCTCGGCGGTGCCGTCGCCGCGCTGATGATCACGGCGCTCATCGTCTTCACAGGCGGCGGATCCAACAGCGTCGAGATACAGCTGCTTCCGCGGCTGAGCCTCGATTTCTGGGATATTGTGATTCTGCTCGTGACTCCGATTGCCGCTGGGCTGGCGGCCCGGATTGCCGCGCGGCTTACCGTCCTGGCTTCGCTCAAGGATACGTTGTGAACGCCATTCGGTCCTTTCTGTTCGTGATTTGGTTATATGGCTGGATGGCAATCCTCGGCATTCTCGCCTTGCCGACCCTGTTAT
>JBCCZH010000250.1:0-5104 GCA_039188075.1 Pseudomonadota bacterium | reverse complement strand
GGTGAGATGGCCCTCATGTTTCAGAAGGAAGTGGCGTTACGCACCTGCGCGCGCCCGGGAGAGGCACATTATGGACGTCTGGCTGTGCTGACAGCCGCCGTTTGCGACGCAGCAATCGCGTTCACCTTGCCACCTGGCGCCTTTCAACCGCCGCCGAAAGTAGACAGCGCTGTAGCGGTGTTCCGACCTCTATCCGTGGGTGAGAGGTTCCAGGATCTCAACAGTCTTGAACGCGTGACGACAGCCGCCTTTGGTCAAAGACGTAAAATGCTACGAGCATCGTTGAAATCGCTCGCAAAAACAGTGCAGCTCTCCCCTTTGCAGTGGCTCGAATCCTGCGACGTTGACCCTACGGCACGCGCAGAAACTCTGACCCAGGACCAGTTCAGAGCCCTCGCGCGTCACTATGGGGAGGCCCGGTCGTGCGCCTGAATCTGACCGTAGAAGACATGTTTCTGGAGCTGGATCCGTGTGCGGGTGGAAGCGTCAGCGCTCTGCGTCAGCGCGGTCTGGATATATTGAGACCGGCGCCGGAACGGATCGGCCCGGCATTTGATCCATTACAATATTCGTCGTTTGCGATGGTACCGTTCGCTGGACGTATCCATCATGGAAGATTCGAACTGGCAGGACGCGCAATTGATCTCCCAAAGAACTTTCCACCCGAACCTCACACCATTCATGGACATGGATGGCACGTTCCCTGGAAAACGGACAAGATCGACAAATCATCCGTCTCGCTCATCTATCGTCACAGCGCAGACGCCTGGCCTTGGGATTATGTCGCGCAACAGATCTTTGAACTGCGACCTGACGGATTGGTCGTGACGCTCTTGTTGACCAATAAGGGTAACAGTGAAATGCCGGCTGGCCTTGGTTGGCACCCCTACTTTTCACGGCAGGGAGCAAAATTATATTTGCCTACCACGCACCAATGGACGCCAGATGAAACGACTGGACAGAATACACCCGCATCTATGGTAGCCGATGATGACCTGACGACGGGACGATTGATCGATGAGCTCAATCTCGACACAACGTTTTCTGTCAGCGCAGATACAGTTCGGATGGTGTGGCCGACCCATTCAATCAAAATGAGTGCCGACCCTGTGTTTTCGCACGCGACCGTTTTCGTTCCACAGGGTGCAAATTACTTTTGTGTAGAGCCCATCAGTCACGCCCCCAATGCGGTGAACAGCTCACTTCCCGCCGAGCTGACCGGGTATAGAACACTCGCGCCGGGTGAAACCCTGTCAGGTTCGATCGCACTCGAGGTCGAGCACTAAAGCTCGCCAAGCAGGCGACGGACATGGTCTTCGAGTTTGTGCTCACGCAGTCGCTTGGTCCGTTCGACAAGAAGAATGCGACGCAATTTGCCATAAGCCTCGTCGAGATCGTCATTGACGATGCAATAATCATAGCGGCGCCAATGCAGAATTTCGGCCTGCGCATCCCGCATGCGACGCGCCACCATGTCAGGCGTCGACCCTTCGCGCGCGGAAAGGCGCTGTTCGAGGGCCTCGATGCTCGGCGGCAAAACAAAGACAGAAACACAGTCATTTGGCATCTGATCATGAAGGGCATCTGCGCCCTGCCAGTCGACATCAAATAGAACATCGTTGCCGATCTCGAGCTGTGCGACGGTGTCCGCGCGTGGCGTGCCATAATAGCGATCAAAGACCTTCGCCCATTCGAGGAATTCTCGGCCGGCAATCATCTTCCGAAAGTCGGGTTCAGATTTAAAATGATAGTCGACGCCATCTTTCTCATTTGGCCGCGGTTCCCGCGTTGTCGCTGAAACCGAGAGCACGACGTCGTCAAACTCTTTCATCAACATTCGCGCTAGCGTGGTTTTTCCGGCGCCTGAAGGACTGGAGATGACCAGCATGAGGCCGCGACGGGGATCGTGATCCTGACTATTCGACATTCGCGGCTTGCTCCTTGAACTGATCAACAACGCTTTTGAGCGCGAGACCGGTATTCGTCAAATCGAGAGCTGCCGATTTCGAGCAAAGCGTGTTTGCTTCACGGTTCAATTCCTGTGCGAGAAAGCCGAGATCCCGGCCAACGGCCTCGTCAGCGTCGATCAGCGTTTGGCCACGCGCGATATGAGCCTCCAGTCGGTCGAGTTCCTCTGTGACATCGGCTTTGGTCGCCAGGACCGCGATTTCAGTCACCAGACGTTCGTCCGAAACGGCGCCCTCGGTGTCGAATTCGGCAATGCGTTGACGATATTTCTCAGAAATTGATGATTTTTGCGCGTCTGCGTACTGAACGGCTTCCTGCCGGAGACGATCCATTTCGGACAATTGTCCGGTCAGTAGGCTGGACAAATCCGCGCCTTCCTGGGCCCGTGCTTCCGCAAGCTCCGCAATCACCTGAAGCCCTGTGGTCTGCAATCGCTCGACTGCGCCATCCACATCCACCAGATCGCGTAAAGACAATGTGTCCGCCTCTACGACCCCTTTGATCCCCATCAATGTCGCCAAGGCTGATCCGGTGGCCAGGGCACCTTCGGCTCTCTCATAGGCATTCATGAGGGTCTGCAAGACCTGCTCGTTCACGGAAACAGCTTCGGCGCCCGCGAGTTCAATTCGCAGGGCGATCTGCAAGTTTCCGCGAGTGAACGTATCGCCGGCGGCCTTGCGTACGGCCTTTTCAACCACTTCCAGTCCGGAAGGCATGTTCAGGCGCACATCCAATCCGCGCCCATTGACGCTGCGTGCTTCCCAATGCCAGTTGCCCCAATCCGCTTCGCCATTTACACGCGCAAAGCCGGTCATCCCTGATAAACCCATCAATTCTCCCGTTCGCGATTGATCTCGCCACGTTCATAGGCGCGATAAGCCGCGACATTTCTTTGATGTTCGGCATAGGTCTCTGCGAAAAGATGTCCACCCTTACCGTCGGCAACGAAGAAGACATAGTCGGTTGATGGGGGATCCAGGACGGCGGCGATCGCATCCCGACCAGGATTGCAGATCGGTGTCTTTGGCAAGCCATCCATCTGATAAGTGTTCCAGTCCGTCGCGCGATTGATTTCGGACCGGTACAGCGTGCGACGCTGACCTTGATTATTGTAAAGCGGCTCTCCACGGGAGACACCATAAATGATGGTCGGATCGCTCTCGAGCCGCATGCCCTTTTTCAATCGCCCGACAAAGAGACCGGCTACAATGGGGCGTTCATCCGCGCTAGCGGTTTCCTTTTCGACCACTGAAGCCAGGATCACGGCTTCATATGGTGTCGAGATGGGCAGATCCGCCTGCCTCGTGTCCCAGATCTCTTCGAGCAAGGCATCCTGAGCCGCCTCCATACGCTCAATGAATTGCGTGCGCGTAGTCTCGGCGCCAAAGGCATAAGTATCTGGCAATAGCACGCCTTCCGCGTATTCGCGCTCTGGCATCTCGCCTTTGAGATTGGTATCGGCCTCGACGCGGCGCAGGATTTGCGCCGTTGTGAGTCCTTCCGGAATCGTCAGGCGGAACTGTATGACATCGCCTTTGACCAATTGTTCGAGCACTTCGCTAACGCTCGCCCGGGCCGGGATGACATAGGAGCCAGCCTTGATGTCGCTTTCGACGCCGTCAATGCGCGCCTGCAGGCGAATAACCCGCTCATCCTCGATCAGACCTTCCAGTTGCAGCCGGTCAGCAATACTTGCAAAGCCTTCGCCGCGCTCAACTGTGAAATTGGTTTCCTGTGCCGCAGGGCCTGGCTTGACGACTTCATTTTTCAGCCAGAACCAACCATAGCCAGCGGCGCCGCCGGCCAGAATTGCGAGTATGATAATCAGCGCGAAAAGCGCTTTGATGAGACGCATCATCGTTTAGTCCCGATTTTGGCCCGCCCCATTTAGTCGTCGCTGTACTCGCCAGCCTAGTCAACCTGCTTCAAGATGAGCGATGCGTTAGTTCCACCAAAACCGAATGAGTTTGTCATTGCGGCGCGCACGGGCGCTTTCTTGGCTTTGTGCGGAATCAAATCGATCGGCGACTCAACACTGGGATTGTCGAGATTGAGGGTTGGCGGCATCACCTGGTCCCGGATCGCCATGGCGCAGAACGCTGTTTCAATCGCGCCCGCCGCACCAAGCAAGTGTCCGACCGCTGATTTGGTCGAAGACAGAGACAGATTCGGTGAGTGATCGCCAAACAGCCGTTCCACCGCCCCGACTTCACCTTCGTCCCCGCGCGGGGTCGACGTGCCATGGGCGTTTTCATAATCGATTTGATCAAGCTCGAGGGCGAGATTTCGCTTGGCGTGATCAGCGGCCATTTTCATTGCACGATAGCCGCCTTCGGCGCCTTCGGCTGGCGCAGTAATGTGATGCGCATCGCCGGTCAGACCATAGCCCGCCACTTCCGCGTAGATCTTGGCACCGCGGGCCTTGGCATGCTCGTATTCTTCCAGGACGAGGATTGCGGCGCCCTCTCCCATAACGAAGCCGTCGCGGCCTTCGTCGTAAGGGCGTGAAGCCCGTTTTGGCTCATCATTGTACTTTGTCGACATCGCTTTCGCAGCACAGAAGCCCGCAATTGCGAGTTCACAAATCACCGCCTCGGAGCCGCCCGCAACCATGACATCTGCGTCGCCATACTGGATCAGCCGTGCAGAATCGCCGATCGCGTGCGCGCCGGTCGCGCAAGCGGTGACAACCGAGTGATTTGGCCCCTTGAAGCCATGTTTAATCGAGACCTGGCCAGACGCCAGATTGATCAGGGCAGAGGGAATGAAGAAGGGGCTCACCTTGCGCGGCCCGTTCTCATACAGATTGATCGAAGAATCATAGATGCTTTGCAGGCCGCCAATGCCGGAGCCGATCAAAACACCTGTACGTTCCTTATCCTCATCGGTCTCAGCGACCCAACCGGCATCTGCGACCGCTTCATCAGCGGCACCGATTGCGTAGAGGATAAATTCATCGATACGGCGACGTTCCTTGGCGGTCGCCACCGCATCTGGGTCAAACGCATGCGGGTCATCTTCAGACCCGCCGCCGCGGCCACTTTTGTACGGGACCTGGAAAGCAATCTTGCAGGCAGTGTTGGCCGGATCGAACGTGTCGATCGGTCCAGCACCGGATTCCCCTGCAATCAATCTT
>JBCCZH010000249.1:0-5149 GCA_039188075.1 Pseudomonadota bacterium | reverse complement strand
TATGGCTCAGGTGACCAAAACCGGTGCGCCTGAAATTGGCCGCGGCATGGTGCTGCCCCGCGAATGTGACGTCTTCGGGCGCTTCTGGGCACCTTGGTTCATGGGCCGGATTTCGGATTCGGTCCCGACCCTGCTCAGCGAATGGCGCGCCAAAGTAGCCGCCTCAAAAACAGGCGCCCGCATGGGTGGGGCTGTGCTGGAATATCGTCTGGTCTATCGCAAATGGCCACGCGCAGGAGATCGTTTCGTCATCCATACCAGCCTGGCGGATGTGGCCGAGAAAACGCATTCCCTGGCGCATTGGGTGCTGGATCCGGATGATGGCGAGGCCTATATGACGAGCCAGGCGGTCGCGGTGACCTTTGATCTCGACACGCGAAAGGTAATTCCAACACCGCCAGAGCAAATTGCGGAGCTGGAAAAACTCGCGCCGCGCGGTCTGACTCTGTAGTCAGACCGTCAATCGAACCATCATTTATATTCTCAGTGTATCAATATTCAACAAATATTGATACGAGAAGAGAAACAAACATCATTTATCACTGAATATAAATACTTTCAAAGCACATATTTTTCTTCGTGATCGAAGGAGCAAATCGTGGCCAGTTATCGTTATAGTCGGTCTGTGAAATCATCTGAAACGCTGACCTTTCTAGGGGCCATGTTCGTGATTGGTCTGGTTTTTGTCGCGATCGTCTTTTGGCCAAGTACACCAAGAATCGCCCCGCCAGCGGAGCTGGGCGAAACCCCGTTGAGCCGGCAACTCGATGATGCCGAGACGTTGAAATACCTGAACGTCCTGAACCGCGTAAAGCCGGAGCTTTCGAGTGAACTTCACACACATGCTGAAGCCGCGATTGCAGACGGGGCATCGAACGATGAGTTGGCCCTATTGGTTGTGGGGTCTTATGGCATGGCCATTCAATCCGATTTCAAAGCCCTGATGCAGGCCGATGTCACGCACATAGAGAAGCTGATGAACCTTACCCAGAATGGCTTGCGTACATTGTCGATGCATGCACCGAAATATTGTCAGCTGGCCACGCTCGAACCGCTTGAACGCAAGGCACCCGAGCAGATCGTGGAAGAAATGGCGGCGGCGTTCAATTATGGGTCGCGTGGCTATAGCTGGGTTTTGCGTTTCAACACGGCAACCCTGCAAGCCGTCGAGAATGGCCTTCAGAAACGGAACAAGTATGGCCGACTGACGGCCGCTGACGAGCAAGCCATGCAAGCCTTGATCATGCGCCTGATGACCGGCCCGCAAGCCTCGAAACTGATGCGATTGCAATCGCTGTCCGGTCCCGAACAAGAACGCGCCATGAAGACGATGAATATGTGCGATATCAGCATTGAAGCGCTGGTCGCCCTGAACGAGCTGCCGAGCGAAACGAAAGGCCGATTGATGGGTGAGTTGAGGCGCGAGTTTGGTTCGGGTCTTCTGGATCCCGGAATGCTGGGTCGGCTCGGAATTGGTTAGACGACTGGCCTAGCCGCGCAAGCTTCGCTTGACCGTACCAACCTCTTCATCCGCCAAGCCTTCAATCAGGCTGGAAATGTAAGATGATAGATGATCGCGCACATCATATGGCGCTTCCATGGGCAGGAAATGCGTGGTGTTCACGCGTTCCTTGAGCACCAGGTGTGGACACTTGCTGGTCAATCGGGCGGCGACTTCATCGGTCATCACCGAGTCACGGTCCGGACGCAAAATTGTAATCGGGATCCGGTGCTTCTTGATCTTGGACAATGCGCCCCAGGGCCGGTTGCGCTGGGCCATAAACGTGGCCGCTTCCCATTCCGGATCGCACAGCAATTGCCAGACCTGTTTGTCACTGTCGGGATCATTGCCATCGGTGCGGTCGAAAGCATCGAGAACATAGTCCTCCAGAAATGGCTCTCGCCAGGTCGCAAAGGCGCCGCGGCCTTTATACTTGAATTGAATATGCTCCCGCGAATCGAACTGATTGCGCCGGCGTCGCGCCTGTTTCGCCATATGATGGCCGCCGCGCCGAAACGGCGACAAATGCATGGCCATGTAGTAGCGTTGGGGCAGAATGACCGGATCGACCAGGACCAGGCCCGCCACCTTGTCCGGCCGCGCACCCGCGGCCATCAGCGCCACGGTGGCCCCCATGGAATGCCCGCCCAGGACAATCTTCCGCACCGGCGACTCCCGATCGATAAAGGCCAGGACATCATCGCGATAGCGTTTCCAGGATTTCAGTTTCGACGGCTTGGCCGGCAGCGTTGACCGGCCATGCCCGCGCAGATCGACAGCCTGCACCTTGGTCCGCAGCCCCAGAGGCGCCAGGATGGACTGATACGTCATCGCGTTGAATCCGGTGGCGTGCAGCCAGAGCGCAGCCAGCTTTTTCGCCGGGTCCCCAAACTCTAGCGCGGCCATATTGCCATCAGGGGTCTCGAATGTGAATCGGCGCATTCTGTTCCTAAATTCTACCCAAAGACCCGGCGCAGCAATTCCGTTGTCCGCGCAAGAGGATTGTCCCGGATTTTCTGTTCTTCAACTGCCAGATAATTGAACAGACCATCAAGGCCAAATTGGACCGCATATGAGGTTAAATCAGATTTATAGTCAGCTGCCGCAATGGCGAGCAATGGCTGACTCGACGTCACGCTGTCGAGCGCTTGATAAGCACCGGATGAATCCAACGCGTTTTCAACGAACGGTGTAAAGGTTTCGCGTAGACTGGCTTCGGTCCGCCCGCGCAGGAAATCTGTCGCCGCTGTGTCCCCGCCCTGCAAAATGCCCAGTGCGTCCTCAATCGTGATTGACTGAACCGCATCTATGACAATCCGCTTGCCGGCCGGCACCGCCTGCTCGGCAGCGCGGTTCATCCGCAATTGCACATCGTCCAGCGGACCAGAGAGTCCCCGCTTGGCGAGTTCGCCCTGGACCTGACCCAGACGCCCGGGCAGCGGGATCTGGATTTGCGGATCCTTCCAATAACCATCCACCACTCCGATCTGTGAGGCGACCCGTTCCGTGCCGATTTCCAGCGCTTGTCTCAGGCCGGCATCAATCTCGGCCAGGGTCAGTTCACCGCCAGATGACTGACTGCCTTCAATCCCGCCCAGCACTTCGCCGAGCACTTGCCCGAATTCGCCGCTGGCGCCCGACTCACAGCCAGCTGGAAATGCGCATAGCGCAATCGCTCCCAAAACCGTCAAACGCATTACTTCCTCCCTTAGCTAGACCCTGTTCAAATCGGATTCACTCATAAAATCAAACATTTGCATGCTTATCGCCGGGTCACACTGGAGATTGTACCCCGCATGCGCTACTTTATCGAGGGATTTGGAGACGTAAGAATGCTGAAGAAAACACATGAATGCTTCACGGTGTCCGTAGAGGACAAAGTGGCACATATCGTATTGAGCCGACCACAAGCGATGAATGCCATGAACCAGGCATTCTGGAATGAATTGCCCGCCATTGTGAAAGAGATTGACGGCACTGCCGCAGCGCGCGTCATCGTGATTTCGTCGGAAGGCAAGCATTTCTCTGCCGGTATGGACCTGTCCGTGTTCAATCAGGACGGTGCCGTCTCTCACCAAAAAGTCGACCGCCATGTCGCGGCTGAGGCCTTCCGGTCGAACATCAAGCAGATCCAGTCCTCGTTCAACGCCTTGGAAGAGGCTCGCATTCCCGTGCTGATTGCTTGTCAGGGCGGTGTGATTGGCGGCGCGATCGATATGATTTCGGCTGGCGACATTCGCTGGTGCACCAGAGACGCCTTCTTCTGCATTCAGGAAACCAATATTGCGATGACCGCGGATGTCGGCACCTTCCCGCGTCTGCAGCGCTACATTCCCGAAGGTTGGGTCAAGCAAATGGCCTATACGGGCGAGCGGCTGGGCGCTGACAAGGCCAAGGAGATTGGCCTGGTCAACGAAGTGTTCGACACGCAGGAAGCCATGCTCGAACATGTCATGGGCGTGGCCCGTGAAATCGCGTCAAAGAACCCGCTGGCCGTGACCGGATGCAAAGTGCTGATCAATTATGGGCGCGACCATTCAACGGCCGATACGCTCGATTATATTGGTGTCTGGAATTCCGGCATGCTACCACCGTCGCATATGCAGGAAGCCTTCAAGGCCAAGTCTGAAAAACGCGATGCGGAATTCCCGGACCTGCTGCCGCTGCGAACTACGCCAATGTAGCGACCGGCATTAGTCCAGTCGAAACACGACCGTGGCTTTCAACAAATGATCATCACCCTGGCTCGCCAGCCCGCTGGCGAAGATCAGGGTGCGCGTGCGGCGATCTATGCGGCTTTGAAAACGGACCGTCTCACCTGCCGCGACATCAGCGGACACATCATAGGACACGGACACAAAGTGCAGGGATTGTCCGTCCAGCAGTTCTGCGGCATGGCGCTCAATGACTGTCTGCAAAAGTACGCCAACTTGCGTGGTATTCCAGGATTCCGCGACGGCCATGGCCGCGCCATCTTCAGAGAATTGCAGCGCCGAGAGCGGGATGTTGAGGTCTGTATGTGTCGACATGGCCCTCCCCTAAGCGCAGTGCGGTAAAAAGAAAAGGCTCACAGCACGTCAATGCTGCGAGCCTTGTTTTGAACCTGTGAGTGGATTGGGCGCTAGGCCGCGGCGGCCGCGGCTCCCGTGTCGGCGCCGGTCAGCATGTCCGCGACCACCAGGTCGCCAAGATGGCCGAATGCCTCCATGCCGTAAGTGGTCTGCATATAGCCGCTGATCGAGGGCAGCAATTGCGCAATCTGCTTGTGTCCGAGACCGGCTTTATGAAGGCTGGTAAACATGCCCTCGCCAACATGACGGCGACCACCAGGGGTCTGCTCGATCAAGCGGGCAATCACTGAAGTTGACGCGCCCTGTTCGGCACCCGTGGTCGCTGACAAGGTGCGTGCGCCAGGCATTTTGCGGAACATCGCTTCAGCCAGGGGCGAGCCCTGACGCTCTGCCGTATTGAGAACAATCCCCAATGCTTCGCGCGTTTTGACTTGGGTCAGCCCCGTCGCTTCTGCGCACGTTCTTATCAGGTTTTTCAGCATCGAGAGTTTCCTTCCTACAGGTCTTGAAGGCCAACTCTAGGACACGGCCATTGACTGAAGGTTACCAGAATGGCCGATTTCGTTCACTTTCTAAG